>SHYC01000009.1 GCA_009693005.1 Dehalococcoidia bacterium
ACGCCCTCCAGCCCGGCTGGGGTGCTGACCACCGGCAGGCCGCAGGACATGGCCTGTAGCAGCTTCAGCCTGACTCCGCCGCCATATCGCATCGGCAGAACAAAGACGTCGGCTTGACGAAAGTAAGGCAGGTCATCTTCCACCTCCCCCGTTACCGTTATCCCTGGCCCGGCCAGTCTCCCTACAGTAGAACCCGGGTCTCTGCCGACTATCCATAAGTGGACATCGGGTGTCCGGCGGAGCACCGCAGGAAATATCTCCTTGCAGAACCACTGCATCGCGTCGATATTCGGCCTGTAGTCCATGGTGCCTGTAAATAGGATGTTTTTCCGGCCTGCCGGCCACAGGCGCACATCGGGTGTGGTCTCCGTTACCCCGCGGTCTATAAAATAAGTGTCTGTATCAACGCCGCTGGGGACTACAATAACATTGGCGTTTGCCGACCGCGCCAGTATGGCCTTTCTGTCATCGTCGGAGACCGCGGTTACGGCGTCCACAGCGCGGTACAGCCATTGCTCGTAGGACGCAAGCCGCCGCCATTGGGACAGGCTGTATAGCGCCGCCATCCATCGGGAAGGACTCCTTACGTCTGTCATAAAGGCGCGTTTCTGGAGTTGGTACTCTGCGTTGAAGGCGTCGTAGATTACAGGCGGTCGCTGCTTTTTGGAGATGAGCCGCGCCACAGATGGGACAGATTCAAGCCCCTCGATCTGGATGATATCGTAGCTTTCCTCCGATACTGCAGCTTCAACAGCAGAGGCCAAGGCTGGCGAATAAAGGCGTAGGGACATATCGGGGACATTCTTTGTAAAAAGATCTAGAGCACGCTGCCGCAGATTACGATGGGGGACAGAGAAACTCTCTATCTCTATCTCTATTGGGTGCTCACCCGAGGGCCGTACTGTCTGCCGGCCAGCACCGCTTGACAAGGCGAGGACGTTGATCCGATGTTCCCTGGCGAGGTGCAGTATTATGCTGGCGCTGCGTATTGCTCCACCGCTTCTGGGAGGAAAGGGTATTTGAGGGGTAACGAATAGCATCCTCATGCTTTAACCCTTCGATGGGACTCAGCATGGACCTTGTGATAAACCTCCAGGGTCTCCCTGGCCGCTTTCTCCCAGGTGTATCGCGCCGCCTGTTTCAGCCCTTTTTTGGACATATCCTGCGCTAAAGACTCATTTTCGGCAAGGGCCATTATTCTCTCTGCCAGGCTGTGGGGGTCAGCGGGATTAAAGTATAGCGGAGCGTCTCCAAGTACCTCCTCCATAGCCGGCGCATTGGAGCTAATGACTGGCGCTCCGCAGGCCATAGCTTCCAAAGGCGGCAGACCAAAACCCTCATACAGTGAAGTGAAGATGAAGGCCCAGGCCGCGTTGTATAAGTGCAGCAGGTCATTATTGGGAACCGCGCCAAGGTAAATGGCGTCTCCGGACCTCTCCAGAGATGAGAGCTTGGAGAGAGTGCGGTCAGAAAGCCAGCCGGGCTCCCCTGCTACCACCAGAGTGCGCTTTTCCGAGGGCAGCTTTTCTCGCAATAACGGCAAGGCGTCCAGTAGAACGTCGAGATTTTTTCTTGGCTCTATTGTGCCTGCCCAGAACATAAAGGAGGGTGGAACCCCTTTGTTCCGGCAAAACCGCTTTACCTGCTCTCTGTCCAAAAGCATAAAGGCGTTATCCAGACCTGGGTATACCCTGTTGACACTCCGGTCGGGCACCCCTAGTAGGTCTACAATATCTCTCTTTGTGGCCTCGCTGTCAGCGATTATTCCGTCGGTGTTCTTAGCTGCTTCGCCGACCTGTCCGTAGTACCGAAGGCTTTCCGCTGTCATTATATGCGGCATTCTCATGAAGGCGAGATCGTGGATGGTTATCACGGAATCGAAGCGGCGGTGAAACGGTGGGATGAAGTCTATGGTATGAAGCAGGTCAATATTATGCACAGATAGCTCTAAGGGGAGTAGTCGCTGTTCCCAGCGGTGATGCGGCGGTGTTAATAGATAGCTGGTGCTGATGTTCTTGCCGCTGGTTATTTGTTGCCTATGCTTCCAGCTTTGGAATATGGTGAAGTGGTCTGACGTGTTAATTGAGGCAAATGCCTGCGCCAGCAGCCTGCCGTACTGGCCTATCCCACCCTTCCGATATCCAGTTACTCTGGCGTCTATCCCGATCCTCAAATCATTCCTCTAAGTTCGGTTTTGTGTCCGTGCCTAGCCCTGCCTGGGGAATCGCCGAGAACCAGGACTCTGCTTACCCTCTGGTCTGGCGGCTATCACGCTTTGTCGTTATGTGCAGGGATCGTACGATACATTTGATTGCATAAGGCCGACATGATATTGTCCGGCAGCGCTTGAAGAGAAGAAACCTGACGCAAACCTAGCGTAACAGAGATTTGAGCTGTGTGATAGTTGCATCTTCTAACAGGAATGTAATAAGTTTAACTTGAATGAGTTCTCGGATACGGGAAAGCCTTGGGGGAGACTGAGTATGGTGCCAGATACAAATGCTGGTTAGTACTCGGCTGAATGAAGGAGAAAAACATTGGATTGGTCTACGATATCTGACGAGGCATGGAAGTGCTGTTACTTTATTCTGTCTTAGGGCTTGCCTTTGGCAGCTTCCTAAACGTTCTTATCGACCGTCTTCCAAGGGACCAGTCTATAGCCTATCCAGCCTCCCACTGTCCCTCCTGCAAAACTCCCCTGGCTGTGTTTGATCTGGTGCCGGTTTTGAGCTACCTGCTGCTTAGAGGCCGCTGCCGCTATTGCCGCGTATCTATTCCGCTCAGGATTCTGCTTGTGGAACTGAGCACGGGAGTGTTGTTTGGGTCCCTTTGGTGGTTTCTTGGCCCGGGGACCAAGCTTATTTTGTCCAGCGCGTATTTCTCCATCTTGCTGGTCATCACGGTTATAGATCTTGAGCACCGCCGTATCTTAAACAAGATAATCTACCCTGCTATCCTGGTCTCCCCTTTTGCTGCTATAGTCTACGGTGCAAGCGCCAAAGATATTTTTCTGGGAGGGCTGATCGGTTTTCTGCTCATGTTGTTGCCCTACATATTATCCGGCGTCGGGCTGGGCGCTGGAGATGTAAAATTAGCGGCTTTCATCGGCATTTTCAGTGGTTATCCGGCCATTCTTGTTGCAATGTTCGGGGCGGCGGTGTTCGGTGGGGTGGCCGCGGGGTTTCTTCTATTAACTCATCTTAGAGGCCGCAAAGACCCAGTCCCTTACGCGCCGTTTTTGGCTCTTGGTGGTGTGGTAGCGCTCATTTGGAGTGAACAGCTCATAAGCTGGTACTTAGGGTTTTATTAAGAAGTCCGACCCAGCGGGATCAGCGAGTTGAAATGGAGATATTGAAAACGGGCGCTGCTAGACTCGGTATACCCCTTAACGAAAAGCAACTAAAGTCGTTCGGGGAGTATTATGCGGCGTTGTATGAGTGGAACAAGACGATGAATCTTATCGCCGCTGTAGAATGCCAGAATATTCTGCGAAAACACTTTCTAGACTCACTAACCGTCGTGAGGGGGATGACTGCGAATGTGTCTAGCGCTGTAAACGATGAGACGACACTGTTAGACTTAGGCAGTGGAGCAGGTCTTCCGGGATTGCCGCTTGCGATCGCCTTCCCCAGTCTCAAGGTCACCTTGCTGGAAGCTACACGGAAGAAGACCCGCTTTTTAGAACATGTAGTCGATAGGCTGGGCATGGCTAATGTCGATGTGGTCAATGGTAGGGCAGAAGAGGTGGCCCATGACCTGGGCAAGAGAGAGAAATATGATTATGTGACCGCTCGCGGTGTCGCGCAGCTTGCTACTTTGGCGGAGGTCATGCTGCCCTTTTGCAAAATGGGCGGCGCAGCCATAGCGATGAAAGGCGGGGGAATCGATGAAGAGGTGGGCAGAGCAATGAAGGCGATAAATGATGCAGGGGGCAGATTGGAAAAGGTGATGCCGGTTGATTTGGATGAGATCGCCCGAACTACAGTCTTAGTTATCTTGCGGAAGGAGCGACCGACTCCCGCAAACCATCCAAGACGTACCGGCGTGCCATTCAAGCATCCGATACTTGCGTAAGCCTTATCCTTATTTTTGTAAACTCGTACCCGATGTTAACGAGCGGATAGCGGTTATCGGTCCGAGGTACCGGAGGTGTTCGTCTGAAATCTTTAATAACTGCCTTAAGGATCGGAGCTGTTATTGCCACGCTGGCATCCTTAATTGGGCTCACGTTGGCGCCTAAGCCTGTTTCTGTTTTACCTCAGACCAATGCTGTATCCAGCAATATACCGTTTACCGATGTAAATCCTTTAGGAGCCAACTTCTTCTTGGAGAAAGAGGTCGAGGACTGGAAAAAAGAAGAGACTCTCAAGATGGCGCAAGAGGCAGGTATGGGCTGGGCGAAAGTGCATTTCACCTGGGAGGAGATAGAGCCCAGAAAAGGTTATTTCAGGGACGATAAGTACAAGAAAGAGACGTGGCAGAAATATGATCAGATAGTGGACTTGGCTGAGAAGCACGGGATAAGGGTAATAGCTCGACTGGACCGGCCCCCTGCCTGGAGCCGCAAGGACAACACTTATGCGACCACACCCCCGGATGATCTTCAGGACTATGGAGACTTTGTTCAGGCTGTGGTAGGCCGGTATAAAGGTAGGATACAGTTTTACCAGATCTGGAATGAGCCTAATATCTGGCCCGAGTGGGGCGACCGACCTGTGGACCCGGCTGGGTACGTGGGTATGCTGAAGATAGCGTACCAAATGGCCAAAACCGCCGATCCTAATGTAGTTATATTGTGCGCTCCGTTGGCCCAGACTTTGGAGAAAAGCCAGCGTAACCTCTCTGAATTGGACTATCTTGACCAGATGTACCGGGCCGGCGCAAAGTCCTATTTTGATGTTTTGTCCGCCAACTCCTACGGTCTCGATAAGCCTCCGGATGACCACCCATCTGCCGACAGCCTAAATTTCAGGAGAATCGAGCTTCTGAGAGACGTGATGATAAGGCACGGTGATGAGAGTAAGCCGATGTGGCTTAATGAGTTCGGCTGGAACGCCTCTCCGGCGGATTTTCCAGCGAATTCTCTCACATGGCGCCGTGTCTCTGATCTGGAACAGGCTCAGTATACCGCCGACGCCATCAGGATGACGAGAAGCTGGGGATGGGTCGGCGTTATTAATATTTGGTACTTCCGTCAGGTTGGTGACATACCTATCACACGCTCCGATTATTTTTTCCGTATGGCTGACCTAGACTTCACCCCGCGGCCAGTATACTATAGCGTCAAGGAGCTATCCGACCAGTATAAGCTATCCGGGGGAGGCACGTATCAGGAGACCCATGGATCGGTTTCTCCAAAGGGCAGATGGACTATTAAGCTTGACGCTTCGGCTCAGGGCGGAGCTATGCTTTCCGCGATCGAGGGTGGGCAGAAGGTCGTATTTAGATTCAACGGCACCAAGGTATACTTGGTCACCAAGTCTGGTCCTAACAAAGGCGGCTTCAGGGTCCTGGTCGACGGTAAAGACCCCAATCTCCCGTCAAAGGACAGTCAGGGTTCCATCTTACGGATACCCAAAGTGGAAGCAGTGAGAGAAGTTACGTTGACTCTTGCGGCTGGTCTTAACGCAGGAGAGCATGCGGTAGAGATCACCAGTTTAGAGGGTCCGGATAGCCCTGCGCTTGATGAGTGGCTGATCGACGCCTTTGTTGTTGAGAATGCTCCCACTTTCACCATGTTCTGGGTCTTTGGGCTCCTTTCGGTTCTGGGGCTGGCAGGCCTTGGCCTAGCTCTGGCGATTACAATGCGGAGGCCCTAGCGTTTGGAAAAGGCCTTTCCCTGGCTATCCCTGTCGGTCATTATCCTCGTGTTCTTTGCCATTTCCTTCTACCAGCTTTACCTACCCGGACTCTATTACGACGAGTCTGCGGATGCTGTCCTGGCCATGCAGCTGCTGCTGGGACAAAAAATGGAGCTTGTCAGAAACTTTGGGCTGCATATCGGTGACGCCGTACTACCCGTTATGGTCATGGATTACGTGGGCACGGTGAGCACTTACCTGTTGATCCCATTCTTTAAAGTGATGGGGATAGGGGTGATCTCAATTCGCTCTATGACTGTGCTGTTTGGCGGCTTAACTGTTGTCCTTACTTTCATACTGATGAACCGGCTCGTAAACAGGTACGTAGGCTTAACTTCCGCCCTCCTGCTGGCGGTACATCCGTCGTTCGTTTTTTATGCTCGTCAGGGTGTGCACGTAAGCTCTGTGATGTCAGTAATCGCCCTTGGGAGCCTCCTGGTGCTGGTAGAATGGTACAGGACGCGCCTTAGGTGGCAGCTTTGGCTTGGCGCGTTCTTGCTTGGATTGGGACTCAGCACCAAAGTCCTCTTTTTATGGTTTATCCTTGCGGTTATTGGCGTGTTCGTTGTCCGGGAAGCCCTGGTGAAGTCCAAAGAAGTGATGCTAGGCAGGAGGTCAAGGAACTCTCTTCGCAGGATCGCTCCGGCCCTTTTGGCCGATGGGGCAAGCTCGTCCAGATCTGTGCCCGGCGTCGGCGTGAGGATGCCCACACCCGACGGCCTGGTCACGGCGGCTGGTACAGCGGCGGCCTTTGCCGCCGGGGCATGGATGATACTTTATTACAACTATGCGACGCAGGGTACTATAGATGTAATCACCAGGAGCGCCAGGATAAGTCAGGCAGGTATAAATAACCTGGACATCTTCACCAACTTCGGCGCCAGGCTGGAGACCTTACGCGTGCTGCTAAATGGAGGCCACTTCTGGTTTCTGGGGGGCATATTCTCTTTTGACATTTACCCATGGGTCTTTGCTTCGTCCCTGCTCGTGGTAATCTGCACGACGTTGGTGTGGCCGCCCATGGCTCGCTATCGTGGTCCCGCCTGGCTGTTTATGGGGATCGTGCTATTTGTATTCATACAAAGCCCATTCACGGTGTCAGGCATCTGGCCAACTCATTTATTTATACTTTTGCCCTTTGTCACGGCAATTTTAAGCTTGGCTGGATATGCCTTATGTGCCGTTCTGCCGGGTCGGAGTGGGTATCTTTTGT
Source organism: Dehalococcoidia bacterium (assembly GCA_009693005.1). Lineage (GTDB taxonomy): Bacteria > Chloroflexota > Dehalococcoidia > SHYD01 > SHYC01 > SHYC01. The sequence continues at coordinate 7,075 of SHYC01000009.1, forward strand.
CTATTGCGCCCATAGCGTTCATGGTCTTGGTCTGCCTGCAGATTGACTATCAATACCACGCGGTCCTAACTGAAACCGGCGGACGGAAAGCACAGTCAGACGCTATTTACCGTTTGGCAGAATACCTGGACGATAAAGGCGTCATTGAGCCGGTCGCTATGGACTGGGGCATTAAATACAGTGTCCAGATCATCACTGTAGGAAGGGTCAATCCGGTGGAGATATTTGGTTATACACCTGAGCCAGGCGGAGCATTTATGGAGCTGTTGGACAGCACGCTATTGGCTCCGGATAGGCTATACATCTTTCGGATCCCGGAGGCGGCCGTGTTTCCCAGGTATCAGGAATTTACCGAAGCGGTTGAAAAACTAAATAGGAAAGCTGACCTTGTACATATCGCTGCAGAACGAGATGGCACACCCATGTACCTTGTGTATAGGGTAAGCTGATGGTTGTGTTGCCATTGGCGCCACTTGGTATGAAACCAAAGCAACTGACTTTTCTCAGAAACCGGATCTGAGGATAATGCTGTTGACTGTTACCCCGTCGAGGCCCAATAGTCCAGACAACCGCTCCACGGCTCTTCGGTGGAGTCATGGCTGGCTTGGTCCAATCGCAATCGCCGGCACTTTGGCTGGGTATTACTTCTCATCCAATCTGGCCCTTAGCGCTGTCTTCGCTCTGGCTTTTTTGATAGGGGCCTTCAAATGGCTTGATTGGGCCCTGGTCTCTGTGCTTTTTACCTCGCCTCTGTACAGGTTCCCTAAAACAATTGATCTGAATGTCCTGGGACTGGACTTATTAGGTCGCAGGACGGTTCCCCTCGAGTTCAGCGTTGGGGAATTTGCCCTACTCGCCTGCGCGGCAGCCTGGGCCGGTCGAAGGCTGCTGAACAGGAGATATATCGGGGATGCCGGTATCTTTGATAAGAGATTGCTTCCTTTTATAGCCCCTGCCGTAGCGCTGCTGTTCGTTGCGGCGCTCTCTGTTCCCTTTAGCGAATTCCAAAAGGTCAGCCTTAGAGAATTGCGAACGGTGATATTGGAGCCAGTCATCTTTTACTTTGCCTTGTTGGACACCCTGCGCGGAAGGGAGTATGTCTCCCGCATGCTAAAGCTGTATGTGCTGCTGGGGGCAGGGATCTCTGTTGCCGCCCTCTACCACTATTTTTTCATTGGGGTCACGGAGGCAACCGGTGGTGTTAGTAGAATACTGGCCATTTACCATTCACCGAACGCTCTTGCGCTGTTCTTAGGCAGAATTATTCCGGTGGCCTTTGCTTTGGCCCTTGCCAAAGGCCTGGGGAGAGCTTCGTGGAGGGGCACCCTTCCTTTTCTAGCGGCGCTTCTGCCGATGGCTGTTGTGCTTTATCTCACCTATTCACGAGGGGCGTGGCTTGCAGTGGCCCTTAACATAATATTGATGCTATTCGTCGTCGGAAAGTCCAAGCTGGCCGGAGGAGCGCTGCTCGTAGCAATAGCAGCCTCCATCCTGCTTCTAGTGCTGTTCCAGGATAGAGTCCTCTCCAGCGCTCCCGTACTTCAGCGTGTGTATGTTTGGGAGGCAGCTATCAATTTGATCAAAGATCATCCTTTAATGGGGGTCGGCCTGGACAATTTCTTATATCATTATCCGGGCTATATGCTTCCGGAAGCGTGGGCAGAGCCGAATGTTTCGCATCCCCACAACATTTTTCTCGACTTCTGGCTTCGTCTTGGCATTCTGGGTATAATTGTGTTAGCCTGCTTGCAGGCGGTCTTTTGGAGTAAGGCCAACAAGCTGTACCGGCGAAGTGATGGGAGTAAACGGTGGATGATACTGGCGACAATGGGTAGCATGGCGAGCTTTCTTATTCATGGCCTGTTTGACAACAGCTTCTTTCTGATAGACCTTGCGTATCAGGTATGGTTTATCATGGCTATGATGGCTATCCTGGACGCAGATAGCAGCCCGATTGGCGCCACAGATTGATAACAGAGCAAAGGATCTAATGCACACTTTAGTTGCTGGCGGGGCTGGCTTTATCGGATCACACTTGTGTGATAAATTGCTGGCGCTGGGCCATCGTGTGACGGCCGTAGACAACCTTCTCACCGGCTCCATCGACAACATCAAACATCTCTTGGATAACAAGGACTTCCAGTTTATTCGACATGATGTTGTTGAGTCGGCGCCAGTACTGGGAGGCTTGGATGCAATATTTCATCTCGCGAGTCCTGCCAGTCCTGTTGGATACTGGACATACCCGCTTGAGACAATGCTGGTCAACTCAACGGGCACACACAACCTGCTCAAACTGGCCGCCGCCACTGGCGCAAAGTATCTTCTAACTTCTACGTCTGAAGCATACGGAGACCCGCTCGAGCATCCACAAAAAGAGAGTTATCGTGGCAACGTCAATCCCGTTGGCCCGAGGTCTTGCTATGATGAAGGTAAGCGTTACGCTGAAGCCCTTTCCACCTTATATGTGGAGAAGTACGGTGTGGACGGCCGCATAGTGCGCATATTTAATACCTATGGCCCCAGGAACAATCCCGAGGACGGCAGAATGGTCCCGAACTTCGTTACCCAGGCCCTCACCGGCAAGCCGGTTACAATCTACGGCGATGGTAATCAAAGCAGAAGTCTTTGTTACGTCTCGGACATGGTTGAGGGCCTAATAAAGACCATGATGACCAAAGAGGCCAGGGGACAAGTGATCAACCTCGGCAATCCCGACGAGAGAACGGTTCTTCAAGTAGCTATGCTTATAAGGGAGCTGATCGGCTCATCATCGCCCGTAGAGTTTCTGGCTGGTAGGGAGGAAGAGGTATATCGTCGCTGCCCCGATATCACCAGGGCGCGTCAGGTTTTGAATTGGGAGCCTGCGGTCCTCCTTCGAGATGGACTGATCAAGACGGTTGACTGGATACGTGAGCAGCTTGCCATAACTGCAGCTAACAAATAGAGATGTTATCAACCACCGGAGCATACAACCCTGAGTCACCTGAAGGGGGACTCAGGGTCTTGGTTATGAGAAGACCACGCATTTCTCGATTAGTCTGTTCCAAATTTTGAGCGCGACAAATGACGGCATATTTATCTCTAGTAGGATTACGCAGATTTGACGAGCGCACGGCCCTCGTTTTGGCGCTGTCCGGCGGTGTAATTCTGGCTACCTCGGTCCCCAGCGTTGAGGTGTCCGCTGCGTTGGTGGCGGGAGCTATTGTATTGATTGCGGTCATTATTAGGCCGGTCATAGGCTTATATTCCCTTGCTTTCTCAGTGCCGTTTGGCTCAGGTATAGGGCTGCCTGTGGGATCCGTTATCGTATCAGCCACCGACGCTCTGGTTGGCGTCACGGCCTTCGCGTGGCTGGCAGGTCTCTGCACGCGGCGTTACCCCAAAATATATATTCCTCCGCTGATGTGGCCTCTTATCCTGATGCTGTCCGCTTTCATCTTGTCGACCTCGAACGCGCCTTCGATATCTTTGGGGCTACACGAGATCATCAAATGGCTGGAGGTAGCGGCGGTCCTGTTGGTGGCCTCCAGCGTCCTGAATAGTAAGAATACGCGCTTGGGCATAATGTTTGCCGTGCTCATAGCTGCCGCTCTTGAGGCTTTACTGGGCCTAGCGCAAAGCCTTCTCATGCTTGGGCCGGCGGGTTTTTTGCTGGGAGAAGGATTCTTGCGTGCCTACGGCACGTTTGGCCAACCCAACCCTTATGCCGGGTATCTGGTGGCATCTGCTGCTTTTGGCGTCGGGCTGGCTGCCGGGGCTTTTGGGCTGGGCGGTTGGCGGTCCTGGCTGGCCGGCGCGGCAGCAGTAACCGGGCCAGTCGCAATAATCTTGGCTGGGGCGGCGGCCTCGATGTCACGGGGCGGTGCACTCGCTTTTGTAGCTGTCGCCGGAATCTCTTCTCTAAGGGACCGCAGGACTGTCACGGCCGTTCTCGCCGTCTTCTCGGTTGCGCTGGCTCTTGTGTTGTCTGGAGTCAGAATCCCCTTGCCTGAATCGCTGGCCAACAGACTGGACGTAACTCTGGAGTATTTCCGGTTGTTCGATGCCAGAACGGTGCAGGTCACGCCGGAGAATTTCCCGCTGGTGCAGCGTATGGCTTTGTGGCAGTCGGCCTGGTATATGTTCCTATCCAGCCCGATGACCGGGGTCGGCGTGGGTAATTTCGATATGCTTTACCAGTATTTCGCGCTTCCGGATTGGAGCTCGTACCTTCTTGGCCACGCTCATAACTATTACCTCAACCTCTTGGCGGAGACCGGAATCGTTGGGTTCATGTCTTACATTGTCTTTATTGTATCGATATTTGTGTGCTGTTTAAAAACTATCAGGGGTCATTCCAATGAAAACGTAAGGTGGATGGGCGCTGGACGACGCGTAGAGGAAGAGCTTCCGCGGCATTCTCCATCTGTACGTAAAGAAGGAGGAGCCGGAGCTATAGAGCTTTGGACCAGCCCGGCGGCCATAGCTTGGGCTGTAATGGCGTTTCTAACCGCTTTGAGCGTGCATGCCCTTTTTGACAACCTGTATGTTCACGGAATTCCAATACTTTTGGGCCTATTGATAGGTCTATTGTCTGCAGTCATGGCAGGCCGGGGACGTACAGAGGAGAATTGGAGTTAACATGGCTCTTCCATCTGACGTGGGGGCGGAGGAAAGAGAAGTCAATATACCCAGTAGGCTGATTCGAAAGGAGACCTTAGCCTCTTTCGTAGTCGCCTTTGTAATCATAACCCTTTTGCTTACTCACCTCAGCATAGACTTTGGGGACCTTTGGAACCGGGTCCAAAGTGCCGATCCGGTGCTTTACCTGGTTGCATTTGTAGTATATTATTCGACCTTCCCCTTACGCGCCTATCGCTGGCTGCTGCTCCTAAACAACATCGGTATCAAGAAGAGCGACAATACACCTCTGCCATCCATAGTCGGGCTGTCTCAAATAATCGTGTTGGGCTGGTTTGCTAATTGTGTCGTGCCCGCCAAGCTGGGAGACGCGTACAGGGGATACCTTCTGAAGAAAGAGACTCTGGCAAGCTTCTCATCAACAATGGGTACGGTGCTGGCAGAGCGAATAATTGATATGGTGGTGCTTTTCCTGCTGCTAGTGGCAGCCGGCGTGGGACTTCTCGGAGGGGCCAGCGAGGAGTACGTTAGGAATATTCTTCTGGCCGGCCTCGCCATGCTGACGGTTATGGCGACAGGTCTTTTGGTAATGTTGATGCTGCGCGGACAACTGCACTGGCTGCTTCCTGCCAGGTTGAAAGAGGTTTATGCCAGGTTTCACTCCGGCACCATAGGAAGTTTTCGCCGGATGCCGCTGGTTTCGACTATTAGTGTAGTGGTGTGGCTGATGGAGACCGGGCGTTTGCTATTTGTGACCAAGTCACTGGGGATATCCCTTTCATTTTCGCATGTTATCTTTATCTCGCTCGCCAACAGCATCCTTACTGTCTTACCCTTTACACCTGGGGGTCTAGGGCTTGTTGAAGCGGGAGTAGTCGGCCTTTTGCTTGTTCTTGTTCCGTCCCTAAGTAAAGAGGCGGCTTTGTCGGTGGCGGTTCTGGACCGGGCTATCAGCTACTGGAGTCTGTTAGGAGTTGGGACTGCCTTTCTTGTCATCGGGAGACGGAGGTAGGGGCGAAATGAATTTACATAACAATCGGCCGCACGGGTTGCGACCCCCACCCATGAAGGACGAAGATAAGCGAGAGCCGGCGGTTCCATGAGGCTCTCGACAGGCGCGAGCGGCGCCCCTTTGACGAGGCTCAGGACATGCTTAGAGAACCTCAGGCAACGTCTACTTTGGCCTCTATTTGCGGGCGAATTATGAGTAGGACATTCTCACCTTGCGCATTGGTATAGACTATACGCCCGCCCTTAGCCAACGTGCGGGCATAGGAAGATATGCAAGGGAACTGGTATCGGCGCTTCTTGATGAGGGCAGCAGGCACGAGTTTATTTTGATCGGCCCCAGAGGGAGTAAACCGCCAGCTAGGATTCCTAAATCCGTTAGGTTGGTCTCTTTGCCTTTCTCTCAACGTATGAGCGCTATCATTTGGCACAGGTTGCGCCTGCCCATTCCACTGGACTCTTTTACAGGTCCTTTGGACATTTATCATGCCACCGATTATCTGATACCTCCGCTAAGAAAAGCCAGGGGTGTGGCGACAGTTCACGACTTGAGCTTCCTGGTGCACCCGGAATTAGGGGCGGATAGCCTCGTCAAGTATCTTCGCACGGCGCTGCCGGCCTCTCTGGACCGGGCTTCTTTGATAGTTACCGATTCGGAGCACTCCAAAACGGATCTGGTCAAACTCATGGGTTTTTCGGAGGAGCGGGTGGAGGTCGTGTACGGCGGTGTATCGGGAGACTTTAGGCCGCGAGACGACGCTGAAGAGCTTCGAAGGGTAACGGACAAGTACGCTCTCCACTCTCCGTATATCCTGACACTCGGGACCATCGAGCCGCGGAAAAATCACGCGAGACTTGTACAAGCGTACCATCTGCTGCGAACGGAATATGGAATTAATCACGACCTTGTCATTGGCGGCGCAAAGGGCTGGCTTTACCAAAGGATATTTGAGACGGTGCGGTCACTTCAATTGGAAGACCATGTGAGATTCTTGGGCTTTATTCCTGACGAAGACCTGACAGGCTTATTATCCCTTGCAGATATGTTTGTTTTCCCTTCTATCTACGAAGGGTTTGGGCTGCCACCACTTGAGGCGATGGCCTGCGGCGTACCGGTGGTATCCAGTAATACCTCGTGCTTGCCTGAGGTATTGGGAGAAGCGGCGGTTTTTGTGGACCCCTTTAGTATAGAACGCATCGCAGAGGGTATGCTTTCTATACTATCTAACCATGGCCTTCGAGACGAGCTGAAGAGTAGAGGAATTAGCAGAGCCCGGGGTTTTACATGGAATAATGGAGCCGCTTGCCTGCTGAAGGCGTACGATAGGCTTGAGAGGGAGTCTGATCGGTGAAGCTGGCGGTAAGTGGACTTTTCTTCGATCTGGGGAATACTGGGAGCGGCCAGTATACCAGGCTCTTAGTCAAAGAGCTTAGCTACCTATGGGATGGAGAGATATACGTCATTGTGCCTTATTCAGAGGACCGTAAATCCAGTGGACTTTCTGGCGCGTCCGCTGACGGCTTGGGGGCAAACGCTAATGTGAGGGGCTTACCGGTGAAAACGCGACTTGGGAATCGGCTGGGAAAGCTATGGTTTGAGCAGATAAGCCTGCCGCTGGCAGCCCGAGCCGTTGGCGCAGACCTTCTCCACGTGCCGTATTTTGGACCTCCGGTGTTCTCGCCCTGCCCTTTAGTCGTGACCGTCCACGACCTCATAACAATGGTCTGGGCTGGGATTAAGCCTTCAGCTTCCGTGAAGCTGTACAACCGGCTGGCCGGTTTTGGGGTCAAAAGGGCTAGTCAGGTGATTGCAGATTCGGAATATACCAGGCTAGATATCATCTCTCATCTTAAGATACCTGATCATCGGGTCTCTGTGGTGTATCTTGGCGCTCCTTCTGATCAGGCCGGGATTGATAATGATGAGATTGAGGCCGTATTGACAAAGTACGGACTTGTCAGAGACAACTATATTCTATATATCGGTGGGCTGGACAAGCGCAAGAATGTGAGGACTTTGTTAAAGGCTTTCGCAGGTAGTAGAGTCAAGGGTATGCTGGCCCTGGCGGGTGAGCCACTCTCCTCGAACAAAGAGAACTTTCCGGACCTATCGGACTTCACAGATACCTCTTTGTTTGGAGACAGGATAAGATTTCTGGGATGGGTCCCGGAGAAAGATAAGCGATTGTTGTATGCAGGCGCAACCTTCTTCGTGTATCCGTCTATATATGAGGGCTTTGGGTTGCCTCCACTTGAGGCGATGTCATGGGGCGCTCCGGTGTTGTGCAGTAGGGCTACCAGTTTGCCGGAGGTTGTTGGAGATGCTGCTCTGACCTTTGATCCTGATGACATGCTTGAACTCAGGGTTAATATGGAGCGACTTTCTGACGATCCGCGGCTTAGAGACGAGCTCAGGCAAAAGGGGACGGCTCGAGCCAGGCGGTTCTCCTGGCGAAGCACGGCCGCGGAGACCTTACTTGTATACGATAAGGTCTTAGCCAAATAAACCGGCGCATTACCCGCCCGGTGTTAAGTAAAAGGAATAGACAATGTCGACAACCCGCGGTAATACCGGCCTTCTGACAACACAAGCGTGGCGGCCGGAGACCGATGTCAATCCGAGGAATACCACCCTTCGGCGCGCCCTGACTGAACTTAGGAAAGCAGGGGTTAAAGGCAAGGTGCTGGAGGTTGGCTGCGGCGCAGGTAGGTTTATCAGCTATGTGGCCCGTGAGATACCGGACGCGCAAGGACATGGCTGTGATCTTAGCTATGATGATGTTCTACTTGCCGCGATGTTGAGTCCCCAGGTTAAATATGCTGCTGCTGACATGACCCGATTGCCTTACGCCAAAGACGCCTTCGATGCCGTGGTAATGTTTGATATACTGGAGCACCTGACAAAGCCGGAAGACGGGCTGGCGGAGGTCAGGCGGGTACTAAAGCCTAGCGGAATCATACATGCTCTGGTGCCTTGCGAGGGTCAGGTTGCCACCCTGCACTGGCTGATGTGGAAGCTGGGCCTGGGTTCGGACCTGAAGGAGAAACGTGTGGGACACGTTCAAAGGTTCACCCACAAGTCACTCTCGCGGCTTCTTGCTGACCATGGCTTCCTCATGACCTCCGCGTCCTACAGCATGCACCCGGTGGGCCAGATTAAGGATATTCTGATGTATCTCGAGCAAGAGCACCCGCGGGTGGGGTGGCTGTGGAGAAACCCCGCGTATCGTCTAATTTATTCAGGACTTTGGGCCTACTCCTATGTTGAGTCTATGGTGCTGTCTGAGGTGCCCCTCAGCGCTGTTTCTGTACATGTAAGCGCGATGAAGATATGAGAGTATTGATGATCTCAAAAGCCTGCTACGTCGCGGTATACCGGAAGAAGCTCGAGTGCCTGGCGGCTTTTCCTGATATTGACCTCACTTTGGTGGTGCCTCCATACTGGCGCTCGGGTGGAAAGCGGGATATGTATGAGCCGGGATATGACCGGGGCTATAGGACAATCATCCGGAAGCCGGTCTTGGACGGGAACTTCCATCTACACTTTTATCCGGGTATTAAAGAGATAATCGAAGACGTAGACCCGGAGCTTATTCACATAGACGAGGAACCATATGATCTTGTAACCTTTATGTCATTGAGGGCAGGCCTTAGATATGGCGCAAAGTGCCTCTTTTTCACATGGCAGAATATCTCCAGGGAATCTCCAATTCCCTTCCGCTGGTTTGAAAGGAGTGTGCTAGGCGGCTCGCACGCCGCTATAGCCGGCAATCAGGCAGCGGAACATATTCTCGTGAAAAAAGGGTTCGATAAGCCTGTGTACATCATCCCTCAGTTTGGGGTTGACACACACCTGTTTCATCCATCCTTGGACAAAGCCAAGCGGATGCCGTTTCGCGTCGGTTACGCGGGGAGACTTGTTCGAGAGAAGGGACTGTACCTACTTTTCGATGCCATTGCAGGTATTGATTGGGAGTGGGAGCTCGTGATAATAGGAGACGGACCGATCAGAAAAGATCTGGTCCGTTACGCCGGCGCGCTTGGAGTAGAGAAAAAAATCACCTGGGTTGGGTCGGTAACATCTACAAAAATGCCGGAGTATCTGGCGCAGCTTGATGTACTGGTCCTTCCATCTTTGACAAAGTCAAACTGGAAAGAGCAGTTTGGCAGAGTTCTGGTGGAGGCTATGGCTTGCGGGGTCCCCGTTATTGGAAGCGATTCAGGAGAGATCCCAAACGTTATCGGCGATGGAGGAATCGTGTGCCCTGAGGGTGACGCGTCGGCACTCCGAATAGCTATACAAAGTCTGATGTATGACTCCGGCCTCTGGGAGGGTCTCTCAATCAAAGGTCGCCAAAGAGTTGAGCATGAGTACAGTCAGGACGTAATAGCCAGGCACACTTATGAAGCATATAAGGAGGTAGTCCAATAGTGGTACTATTGAGAGCCTTACACACAAGGCGTTCATTCTTTGCAAAATCATTGCTTACCGTTACAGCTGCGTTGTGCTTTTCCGCCCAACTGGGATGGGATGCCCAAAATGTAGCGCCGTCCTCTGCCCTCGCCTTTACCACAGCCCAAGTACCCGCTAACAGCTACATTGGGATAAGCCACATAGGCTATGGCAGCGAACCTCCCGTTGCGCAGCGTTATCAACTGGCACGGGCTGCGGGGGCTAGCTGGGACCGCTGGGCATTGTACTGGACCGACGTCGAGAAGACCAAGGGACAGTTGGCCTACAGCGCAATTGATGCTACCGTTGCCGCGGACCAGGCTCACGGCCTAAAGACTCTGGCAGTCCTGATGTCCACGCCTGACTGGGCGTCGACGGCGCCGGTTCCGAAGACCATGGCCGCAAACGTGGGACCGCGCCTGGGTCAAAAAGGGCCTGAAACCGCCGGTGAGTGGTCGGTTATGGCGAGCGCTCCAAGCACAGCAACGTTCGCCCCCAAGAACCTGTACACGCCCATTTTCACCGATGGCACCGATACACCAGGCGCAGGCAAGACTATCAACCAGGACAACTACTGGGCGATGTTTGTCTTTCAGACTGCCGCCAGATACAAGGGCAAAATAGACAGCTTTGAGATCTGGAACGAGCCAGACTATAAGCCTGCCGAGCCTACAGGCTGGTTTGGTTTTTGGAGCGGCTCTCTCGATGAATATAGGAGACTGCTCAAGGTAGGATATATAGCCGTTAAGAGCGCGAATCCTGGGGCTACGGTTCTCATGGGAGGAATGGCATACTGGTCAAATCAGACCTTTTTCCCTCAACTGCTGGATATAATACTAAAGGATGGGGATTCCAGCCGTAACAGTTATTACTTCGATGCTACCTCCTGGCACTGGTACGGAAGGTCCCGGCTCCTCATGGACCAAACCGACTGGGCCAAAAACGAGCTTCTAAAGCGTAAACTGCAAAATAAAGGCGTCTGGATTACGGAAGCTGGTATGCCAGTTTGCAATGATGCGGTAGTCGGCGGACAGCCCTACTGCTCGGCCGGCAGCCACAGGGGGACTTCGGAAAACCAGGCATCTTTTATCATCCAGGCTGCGGCGTACGCGTTGACGGCCGGGGTGGACAAGCTCTTTTTCTTCCAGTTGTACGATGATGCGGTGGGTCCTTTTGAGTATTATGGCCTGATCAGAAACGACGGCTCCATCAGGCCCGCTTACTATGCCGTTCAACTGGCGGCCAATTACTTCCGAGATCCCACCTGGGTATATCGTACTCCCAGCAGGGGAGGCAAACTGGAGTTAATAACTATGTATCTAGCTGATGGACGCCGGATAAGAGCCGTGTGGGACTACTCAGGAGACGCTGCGGTGCTCCGGTCGCAAATAGGGATACCTGCGGATTCTGCAACTGCCGCATTGGTGCAGTACGATACCACCACAACCAGCATAAATGGAGGCAACTACTATTACTATCTGCGACTGTCGCCGGCCAACCTGGACGATGACTCCAGCGGCGGAGTCGATTACATAGTCGGCGGTTCCCCACAATTGCTCGTAGAGTCGGGTACGAGTAACCAGCCCGGCAGCGTGGGGGGCACGATACGTTCACAGTACTCGCAGCCGGTGAAGGGCGCATTGCTTACCACTTCTTCCGGCAATAAGGTCGCAACAGATGGAGTGGGTAGTTTCAGTTTCTCACTCCCTCCCGGTCTTTATGACCTCGATGCAAGCGCCAAGGGCTATCGGTCGCCCGGGCCTATCATGTCGGTACCCGTATGGTCCGCAAGAGGAACCGAAGCGACGATGCTGCTCCAGTTCTTGCACAATACTTACCTGCCATTGCTATTCAAGAGATTTACCAAACGTTAGAGGGAGTTTTCAGATCGAGTCCCTCGGCTCGGCTTATTCTAAACTAATTTAATGCTAAATGCCCTCCTTTTGGGAACCAAAATCCACTCAGGGCTGTATTTCGTATATATAGCAAGGAGGAGAGCTGTTATGAATATCCGAGCAGATGTTACTTGCTTCCATTGTGGACATGTATCGGCGGAACTGGTGGGACCGAAGGGCGCGCCGGTACACCCCGGTATGCTAAGGCCGGACACAATAGCAAATTTGGTACTGCCCCGGGCCGGTCAACCTTTTCGCTGCCTTAGATGCGGATGACCATGTTATTTGGATAATATCTCAACTATAAGGGAAGAGCTTGCCAGCATGGCCGAGGAGGGGAAGAGAAAGCGCCGCCGGCGTGCCCTGGTAGTCAGCGCTACATAATCGATATAGGTAATCGACGATACAGTTGGGTGGAACCAGCGAGGAGGAGATGGTGCGGCCAACTGGGGGAACGTGATCGGTTATATCGAATCCGAGGCACTGGGGGCGTATCGCAACCCTGGCCATTTGCCTATACGCCCCTGCAACACCGAAAGGTCAGTTAGTGGTCTCATGAATAGTAGCCCCTTAGATTACGGTCCAGCGTCCTCGTCTTGTCCTTTTTTGAAGAATTCCTCCAACTCCAGCATTATGTCCTCTGAGCTGAGCGGAGTTTGCTGTCCAAAGTCTCGAGTAGCTCGATCTTCCTCATAATCCTGGTCATGCTGTTCCTCTTCCTCAAGCTGCTGGACGTAAGCAGCGACTTCGGGGTTGCCCGATACCAACTCGGAGACTCTATGGTCAAACTTTGTTGCCAGGGACATTGGCCCCCTAAGATCCAGGCCCAGAGCCAGGACGTTATTGAGGCGCTCAAGCACCGCGGAGGCTACTCTGACGTTGGGCGAGGCCTGCAGGTAATGGGGCACATTGCCCCAAATGCTCGCGGTAGTGATGCTCTCTTTGTTACACGTCGTGTTTAGCACCCCAAGAATTCCAGTGGGTCCCCGATAGCCGGAAGGTCTGGGCCTGCTTGGCGGAGCCTGAAACCTTGGGTCTGTGGCTGTTCCGGTTATTCGAGGCGGGGCAGAGTGAGGGACCGCGGCGAGTAACCCCCCCAGGGTGATTACCAGGCTCACCTTCAACTGTTTTATTAAGTCTGTCAACTCAGTTACAAAGGTCTGCCATTTTAACTGCGGCTCAACCCCAACAAGAATGATGAAATCGCTCCCGTCAAAGGGGTTCTTGTAGTAATATAGCTTATTCGACGGCCAGTCTATGGTCCTCATTGAAGGCCCGACAATCTTCACCGTGGGCCTGGTCTCGGTAAATACGTAGTACTCTTCCGGATCGATTTCCGCGAACTTTACCGCCTTCCATTTTCGTACCAGAAAGCGGGCAGACCAAGTCGCCACCTCTGAGGCGTCGTTCCAGCCGGAAAAGGCAGCAATGAGGACGGGGTCTTTAAGTGCGGGAATGTCTTGCAAAAGCTTCATAATGTTCTATTGACTAGTACCCTTCTTGATTACAGGGAGGAGTCATGCCAGGAAGAGAGTACAAGGTTATCGTACTGCCAAACCACTAATATGTCCAGCATTTAGAAGAGCGAAATACAAGTTAGCAGAGACTGAATAGTAACCAGCATCCGAGCCACGGAAGGACGGCGCCGACGTTTGCCTGAGGCTCTCGAAGCGAACGTCGGAGGTGTCTTCGAGAGCCTCAGGCAACGCCACAAGTTGTTGCTAAACAAATCTCTTCAGCAATAAGTTTACACGAGTGATAAAAGCGTGGTAGAATACTTGTGTAACAGGAGAGTAGGACATAGGGAGTTCAGAAATCCTCTAGAGATCCTCACTTGATCCTCAGTCGACAGGAAAAGATGTTAACGAAGGAAGAGAAAGGGCCGCTTGTAAAAGAGTTCGAGACCCATGAAACCGATACTGGTTCCCCAGAAGTACAGGTAGCCGTCTTAACCAGAAGGATCCAGCAGCTGACAGCACATCTAAGAATGCACCGCCACGATTTTACCTCGCAGCGCGGACTGCTAAAGTTGGTATCCACGAGACGTCGTCAACTCCTATACCTCAGCAGAGAGGACCCCGAGCGTTACAAAAGACTTATTTCTAGATTAGGGCTGCGGCGCTAGATAAGTTATTCTATCTCCGTAAGTAAGAAGTAATCCGTAGATAGCTTCGACGTCCCCCCAAGGACTATCATAATCCCTTGGCCTGTCTGTGTTTGTTAAATACTGCTTTTGCAAGTGGTTCTTGTATTACAGTCTAACTCTAGCGTAAAAAATACGCTCCTATTTCCCCCTTATTGTAACCATCGGAGGTTCGTAATCATGTTACACACGTTTCAGCGCACTATAGGCGGCAGGGCCCTCACTATTGAGACCGGCAAGCTGGCGCAACAAGCAAATGGAGCGGTGACGGTAAGTTATGGAGATACCGTTGTTCTTGTTACCGCTTGTGCCAGCCCAACGGAGAGAGAGGGAGTAGACTTCCTTCCTCTGACCGTGGATTATGAGGAACGCATGTATGCCGCCGGGAAGATCCCTGGCGGCTTTTTGAAAAGAGAGGGCAGACCAACACAACAGGCGACGCTGTCGGCCCGCATTACCGACAGGTGCATAAGGCCCTTATTTCCGAAGGGCTTCCACAATGAGGTACAAGTTATCGTCACGGTGCTTTCAGTAGATCAGGAGAACGATCCTGACCTACTGGCTATTGTCGGAGCGTCTGCAGCCCTTTACATCTCTGATATACCCGTTAGCACTCCTATTAGCGCTGTTCGAGTAGGCTACAAAGATGGTGGATACTTAGTAAACCCTACCTACAATCAGCTTAGCGAAAGTACGTTGGACCTGGTGGTTGCCAGCACCAAGGATGCAGTCGTGATGATAGAAGCCGGCGCAAACCAGGTAACGGAAGAGTTGGTGCTTGGAGCTATAGACTTTGGACAAGAGATCAACAGGGAGATAATAGCCCTTCAAGAGGAGATGTCTCAGGTTTGCGGTAAGGCCAAGCCAACTTTTAAGCGCAATGAGTTGCCCGCTGAACATGCTCACAGCATAGGAGTCCGCATAGCCGATATTGTTCAAGAGATGGCCCTTGTTGTAAGCAAGTCTGAACGAGAAGATGAGCTAGGCGCTCGCAAAGATGAGCTGCTCGAGCGGATAGGTGGCGAGTTCTCGACGGCGGAAGTAATGGCTGTTTTCCAGTCCCAACTCAAAAAAGAGATTAGAAACAGGATCCTGGACCAGGGTATCAGGCCTGACGGCAGGAATCCCAGGGAAATCAGGACTATCACGTGTGAGGTTGGAGTACTTCCCAGGACTCACGGCTCAGGACTGTTTACTAGAGGCCAGACTCAGGTCCTTTCTGTAGTTACTCTTGGCACTCCCGGCGAAGGGCAGAGGCTGGACAGTCTAAGCCCCGCGGAGACCAAGAGGTTTATGCATCACTATAACTTTCCACCTTTCAGCACCGGAGAGGCAAGACGAGTTGGCAACCCCGGACGCAGGGAGATCGGGCATGGCGCCCTGGCCGAGAGGGCGCTGCTTCCAGTCGTCCCAAGCGAGAGCGATTTCCCGTATACAATACGTTTGGTCTCTGATGTACTGAGTTCCAACGGCAGCACCTCTATGGGAAGTGTGTGCGGCAGCATACTTGCGTTGATGGACGCCGGGGTTCCCATAAAGGCGCCGGTGGCCGGCGCCGCGATGGGACTCATAATGGGGGATGATCAAAGATATGTCATACTCTCCGATATAGCCGGCTTGGAAGACGCCATGGGGGATATGGACTTCAAGGTGGCTGGCACCGCGGAGGGCATAACAGCCCTTCAGATGGACATCAAAGTGTCCGGCATATCCAGAGAGATAATGGCTCAGGCATTGTCTGAGGCCAGGGACGCCAGGCTTTTCATCCTCGGCAAGATGCTTCAAGGCATCGACCATAGCAGGGAGGACATAAGCAAGTACGCTCCCAGACTTATCAAGATACATGTGGATCCGGACAAGATCAGGTTTGTTATAGGCCCCGGAGGCAAGACCATCAGGTCTATACAAGAACAGACAAAAGTTAGCATAGACGTGGAGGACGACGGCACGGTGATCATCGGCTCCACCAGCGACGAGATGGCCCAAAAAGCCATAGCTCTAATCGACAGCCTGACCAAAGAGGTCGAGGTAGGTGTGATATATACCGGTAAGGTTACCAGGATCACCAACTTCGGTGCATTTGTCCAGATAATGCCGGGTAAAGAGGGAATGGTGCATGTAAGCGAGCTGGCCGATTATAGAGTGGACAGAGTGGAAGATATAGTGCAGATGGATGATGAGATAACGGTGATGGTTACCGAGATTGACCGCATGGGCAGGATCAATCTTTCCAGAAAGGCTGCTCTTCAAGGACAGGGCGAGCCGGCACAAACGGCTCCGGCGCCGCCGGCGGGCGGGCAGCAAAGCAATGGCGGCGGCTGGGGCGGCAATCGTCCTCCTTTTCAAGAGCATGAGGCTCCCCGTAGGAGGCCTGAGGGACGTCCTTCGGGAGGGCCCAGCAGAGGCCCCAGCCGTCCTTTTTCCGGCAACGGCGGTCGCTCCGGTCCGGGACCGGGACCGGAAAGACGCTTCGATTCAAGGCCGCCCGGTC
>SHYC01000010.1 GCA_009693005.1 Dehalococcoidia bacterium
CTAACAGGGCAATGGAAGGTTCTACGAATTGTTCATCTCTCAAGTGCCACTTGGCAGCTATAGAAGCATCTAGCACATACCGCGTGATCTCAGCCATTTCCTTCTGCTTCCCCTACTACCAACTCGTCTCGGTCTTCTCGAATCAGTTCAGCGGTAGATACACCTATAGGCCCTATTTCCTCACGTAGGTGCATCGCCTCTTTGAAAAGGGCGCGGCGTCTGGTGATTTCTTCAGAAGTTGCAGGCACATAAGAATGACGGGTTATCGGGGGTAAGGTCGTAACTGTAATGGGTTCGTGATCCCTTTTTGGTCGAGCCATATAGATCCTCCTGATTCACTGCTCGAATTATACCTCAATAGTACAGATCGTACCTACATGATGTGACCAGAGTTTGTAAGTAGGGTGGAAGGAGTAGTACTACAAGCTGAAGCCCGCAGGATTGCGATTGGCTATTAAACTAGCAGTTGATCGAAGAAGGACCAATTTATTCCTCTCCTGTCCCGATAAGTTCTTGTATAGACCCCAGCCGGTTAACTTCCAGATACTCAAGGAGACCTCTGTTAATGTTACGACCGATAAAAGCTCCTTTGTAGACCATGCCGGTGTAGAGCTGCACCATGGAGGCCCCAGCCCTCATCTTTTCCACAACGTCCGCTGCCGTGAAGACGCCTCCCACCCCTATTACCGGCAGACGACCCTCGGTCGCCCGGAAAATTGTTCGGATGGTGGAGGTCGATTTTTCACGCAGGGGCCCGCCGCTAAGTCCGCCGGCCTCATTCTTAGCCGCCCCAATAAGACCTGCCGGCCTGTCTACCGTGGTATTGGTGGCAATGATACCGGCAACCGGGAATGAAAGCGCTACGTCCAGCAGCTCCGATAGCTCCTTTTCTGACATGTCAGGTGAGATTTTCATGAGGAGAGGCTTCCTCACCTCGAACTCATCTATTACGCGGAAGAGTTCTCCAAGCAGATCTCGCAGCGCACCCTTGTCCTGAAGCGCTCGCAGACCTGGCGTGTTGGGAGACGATATGTTGATGGTAAGGTAATCAGCGTAAGAATGGACCCCCTGAAGGCATTTGATATAGTCCAAAATCGCGCTCGAAACCTCCACGTTAGACTTGTTAGGGCCTACGTTGGCCCCTACCAGGCAGCCGTCTTTCCTGGCGCGCGCCAGGTTCATCGCGGCACGCTCAAGCCCGAGATTAGGAAAGCCCAGCCTGTTGACCAGACCTTCGTCTTCAATTAGCCTGAACAGCCTGGGTCTGGGGTTGCCCGGCTGAGGCAGTGGGGTCACAGTCCCGATCTCGATGTGTCCGAAACCCAATGCGGTAAGTCCATTGATGGCAAGACCGTTCTTGTCGAGACCGGCGGCAACGCCCACCGGGTTCTCAAACCCAAGGCCGAAGGCAGACACACGCAGTCGAGGGTCATCCACTCTTGCTAACCGCATCATCAGCCTTCGTGCGCCGGGGAAGCCTCCTGCTATCTTTAGCAGAGCTATGATGATATAGTGTGCAGTTTCCGGATCGAGACGATGTAGGATGGCAAGCAAAACAATTTACCTAGCTGCGCTTACACTGCCGGGAATAATCCAGTATGCAACAGTCCCACGAGCAATAACAGGACGGCTATCTCCACAACTTCGCTTATGGCTCCGTAAGTATCGCCGGTGAGTCCCGGCAGACGGGACAATATAAAGCTTGCGCTGATCCATAACCACAATCCTGCCCAGGCTGCGACCAATATTCCCCACGGTCCAAACAGTAAAAACGCGGCAGAGATTGCCACTGTCGACGATATTATAACATCAATCGGCCCCGCTCCCATCTTGAAAGAGGTTCCCAGCCCATGTTCTCGAGCGTACGGATATGATTGTACCGCAACGCCTATAGCCCAGCGGCTAATAGCGCCGATGCCTATGATGACGACAAAACGCGGCTCAGCAGATAAGGACACGAACGCGGAGTATTTTATGAGCAAAACTGTGACCAGGCCCACAGCTCCAAATACTCCTATCCTGCTGTCCCGCATCACCTCCAGCCTGCGCGCTGGGCCCCCGGACAAGAAGACGCCATCGCAAGTATCGGCCAGGCCGTCGAGATGCAGCGCTCCCGTAGTGATTGCCTGCACAGCCAGGAGCAGAGCGGTAGCGACAGGCATGGGGAAAACTTGGCGAAAGGTCCAGTCGGAAATGGCCCATAGAAGACCGAGCACAAGACCAACAAGGGAGAAATACTTGAGAGATGGGCCTAACTCTGGAGGCGTAGCGCGAGAAGCAAGTGGAATAGGGATGGAGGTTAGAAAACGCCAGGCATCAAGGAAATAGCCCACATCAAGGCCTGTCCTAAGATTTATCCAGGGCGACGCCCTGATGCTTGTCCTGAGCCTGTCGAAGTGACTCTCGAAAGGCGTTGTCCAAGAGATGAACCTCGGCAATAGCCCCTGACACGCCAGCCTCGTCGAGGGTAGCCATCTCGTTAAGGAGCTTGACAGCCGCTTCTATTATCGATATGCCCAGGGCGGCCCCAGTACCCTCCCCCAGCCTGAGATCAAAGTCCAGCATGGGTCTCAGTCCCAGCCAGTCCAAGAGGATTCGGTGTCCCCTCTCTACGGATAGGTGGCTTGGTATCATATAGTCTTTGACCGATGGACAAAGCCCCCACGCGATGAGGGCTGCAGCTCCCGATATGAGGCCGTCTATAACTACAGGACGCCGGTGCGCTGCCGCGGCCAGTATGACCCCGGCAAGGCCGCCTATCTCCAGGCCGCCCACCTTCGCCAGCACGTCCATGGCGTCTTCGGCGTCCGGTGTGTTAATGGCTAACGCCCTTTCGATGATGTGTATCTTATGCTCGCGCTGCCTCTCGGTTATGCCCGTACCCAAGCCCGTAACCAGGCTCGGCGAAGCGCCCGTGATCGCCGCGATGATGGCGCTGGAGGCCGTGGTATTTCCAATACCCATATCACCGGTGGCTATGATATCCGCGCCACTGGCGATCTCGGCCTCGGCCACCTCTATCCCAACTTCTATAGACTTCTGGGCTTCATCTAAGGACATTGCTGGGCCAAGAGACAGATTAGAGGTGCCGGGGCGGACTTTCCTGACCAAAAGACCGGCGTTCGGCTCAAGCGTGCCTGCCGTGCCTATGTCCACTACCACGACTCTCGCCCCTACGTGCCTAGACAGCACGTTTATGGCCGCGCCGCCACGCAAAAAATTAGCCACCATCTGCATCGTGACAGCCTGCGGATACGCGCTCACCGCCTCAGCCACGACGCCGTGGTCGCTCGCCATTACCACAACTACCTTTTCTTTTATGACAGGACTGGGGTTTCCGGTAATGCCGGCAACCAGAACCGACAGCTCTTCGAGTCTACCGAGGCTGCCCGGAGGCTTGGTGAGGCGCTCCTGCCTCTGCCTGGCGGCCGCCATGGCCTCGGAGTCCAAAGGGCCTATTGCAGCTATGGTGGATTCTAGCTTGGACATTTTTCTCCCAGAGATCTTCCGTTGTCTGGATATATAAAAGGGTTGTAACACGCCATTGATCTTGAAGGTAAGCCAATGTGGGTAATTAAACTACTAACCCGGTCTTATCTTGAACTCCCGTTCCTCACGCATCATCCTCTGGTATAAGCGCCGTAAGGCCAGCCCAGCGTGCGGCGTTAACTAACTGCTGATCAGCGGTGACGAAAGCTCCTGTAACCATTTCCTGCCTCCGCGCCCTGGCGAACGCCAAGCGAGCAGAAGCTACATGGAGAGCATCGAGAAGTATTGTAGCTGCTTCCAGCACCACCTCAAGGCTTAACTCTATGACCACGAGGCGTTCTTTGTCTGACAGAAATGTCCGGAAGGTCGCATCACGCGTGTCGGGCGAGATGGCGCCCTCTTGAGTTCTCCGTGCAAGAACTGACCCCAGTTCCACGATGGCGAGGTGAGAGATGGCAAATGGTTCCGACACGAGAAGAGCGTTGACCCAAGGCGTGCCAGGCTCTAGCAGGTATCGCTTTGCCAGGGCGCTTGTATCTACATAGTGAAGAGGCATCCTAGTATCTCTGCTCTTCGCGCTCTTCTATAATTGTCGCTGATAGTGGAGGGTCTAGCTTCGGAAGATAAGCCAGGCGAGCCTCATCATACACGTCGATCCGACGAGGCTGTAACCGCTGTGGAAACTTGCTCACGTCAATATCACCAACCAAATCCCCCAAGGCTATGCGAATAAGTCGCACTTGCTCCATTAAGGGGTCCTGTTCACCATTTGCCGTTTTACCCCACCTTAGGGCATCACGTAAGGCGGCTATGATGAACTGGTTCAATGAAATACCTGTCCGCTGGCTTTCAGATCGAAGGCGCGCAGTAAGATCTTCGGGTAATCTCAACGTCAATCTAGTAATGGTACTTACCTTTTATGACACTATGACACTAACATTATGTAATAATAATACGTATGATCTGCGACGGTCAATTCGTTCTTTCAAAGAGCAGCGCTATATAACCTGGCTTGTTACTAGGCGGGCAACTCCAGGCCACGCTTCGTGAGATCGCTGGTTACTGATTCCATGACTGCACGGGCTTGACGGAGAGCTTCCCAGGCGTTCTCCTCCACTGGGTCCGGCAGGTTAGTCGGGTAGAGTCCGGCGGTGGCCCACTCGTTTAGCTGTTCGGGAGTGATCCGCTCCTCTCTAACATTCCAGTCCTCTGGAACCAGGTCCAGAAGCGGCCCTATCTCATGGGTGTACGGGAACTCGATCTGTAAGAAAATGAGCACGGCCTTGATGGCCTTCTCCACAGCTTGCTGAGCATGATAACATGCAGGTCCCTCAAGGGGGCGACCGCCCTCCATGGCACGTTCCGCTATAGTAAGGTCAGTAGCCGCCAGGCGCATCCAGTTGCGAGTCTCATATTCGATCTCACCTTCGCCCATACCGATCTTAATCTCCCGTGTTCCACAATCATACAGGACCAAGCCCTCTCGCAGAGCTGGTCTAAGGATCGAGCCGATGAGGTCACTCCTGCGGGCGATCTCTTCCGGAGTCGCCACTATTATGTCCTTGCTGATCTTCATGTCCTCAAGGACTTTAGAAATGTCCAGCATCGACTGCCATTTGTCACCACATTCCTGTAGTACTACGAGCAAATCATAGTCGCTCCAGGGACGGGCGTCACCCCGCCCCTGAGAGCCGAAGAGGACAATTCTGACTGGGTGGAAGCCTCGCACGATCCGGTCAGTAATCTCGGCCAGGATAGATTTAGTAGTCATTAAGGGAAAACCCTTCTTATGGTATTTAGAGGCGCCGGGGAAATTCGAACATCTCCGGCGGTCATGGACTTCACAACCGGACCGATGGTATCAGGGTCAGTTATCGGCACAGAGCAGGTCATGTTGTAACAAACATAAGCGGCTGGGGCTGGCTCAGGGGCGTAGCCAAGGTCCTCTATTAAATCAGCCTGGCCCTCTGGGTCCAATACCTGAACAATCTTATTTGAGCCCTGCAGCTCCAGAGAAGAGGCAAGCAAAGCTTTGGTATCCGCGCTGGCAGGGTTGCCCACGATCACTATGTGGAGCGGTTCCACCGTACACTGATAGATTGCGAGCGCATAAGGTGCGGCAGCATCCGCCTCGGACCGGTAACTGCCGGAGAAAATCTGTAAAGCCGACATCGCTGCCTCTTTATACCTATCGTCCAAACTGTATTGGTATAGGCGATTGAGTATTCCCGCTGCCAGACTGTTCTGCCCTATAATCCTATCACGAAACTTAAGGGTTCCGGCGGCGTCATCTGCGCCGCATATATCATAGAATCCCCCAGCGGGAGCGCTGTAGTCTCTCATGATCAGGTCCACCACCTTCTTAGCGCGCTCGAAGTACTCGAATTCTCCCAAAAATTGGTATGCGTCCAGAAGCGCCTTAGCCATATATACCTGGTCGGACAGTAGCCCGTGCCACTTCGGCCCATCTACCGCGAAATAATGGCACATGCCCAGATTTTCATCCCAACATCGATCCCATAAAAACCGCAGCACCTTGATGGCTTTGTCTTTATAGTGAGGCTGCCTCAGGGCTGTGGAGGACTCGAGATACACCGAGGCAGCCAGAGCATTCCAATCTGTGTATATCGTCCGGTCGACACGAGGCTTGGGGGCGGACTCCCTTTCCGGTTTGTGCAGCCTATAATATTCCGGATTCGCGTCCCTGCTGCCATAAAACACCCCCCCGGGTTCGTACCAAAGCACGTCATCCAGAAACATTGCTACCCCCTGTGCGGCTTCGCGATAGCTCTGCTCGTTAGTGGCCTGAAACATCCGAGAGTATGTCCTCAGTCCGGCCGCGTTCACCCCCAAGGTCTTGCCAAAATTGGGAGAGTTCCATTCCCTGGTCATTGAATAGCAGAAGAACCCTCCGTCCACCGGATCGAAGATGGGACGTGACATTAACTGGTCCAGGGTCTTGGAAACCATGAGAAGATACCTGATGTTACCGGAGATTTGATAACCATGTAACAGCAGGTCTAGGATGTCCCACGGAGGCGATTTCGGCTCCACCCCAAAGCCCCCGTACACCGAGTCAAAGCGAATTGCGGCGGTGCTAAGAATATCGTCAAATGCTACGTCGGGCAGTTTCTGGCCGCCTACAAATCCCTCCGCCCACTCTTTTTGGCGAGCTCTTGTCTGGGCAGCCACCAGCTGGATGTCCAGCTTGCCGCTGGAATAGTAGCCGGCTACATGAGAGAGGAGAGGCTTCATTCCATCGGGGTCTACGTAGGTGGCGCCAGTCATAATATCGCCATCCGGGGTTAGGAAGACTGTTGTGGGCAAGCCTCCCATGCTGTATCTCTGGTTAATATCCGGGCGTTGGTCGCTGTCCACTCTAATGGTGACGAAGTCCCGATTTATCTGCCGAATTATTTCGTCGTCAGAATACGTGGTCTCGTCCATCATGTGGCACCACTGGCACCACGCTGCGGATAAAGACAAGAGTATGGGCTTATCAGACAGCTTTGCATCCAGAAAGGCCCTGCCATCCCACGCTCTCCACTGTATCTGATTAGCTTTGTTCGGTTTAGAAGAAAAACGGAAGCCAGACATGGTCGGTCCTTAACTATGGTAAACGCATTTTATAAAGCGGTATTCTTAAAGTCAATCAAGACTAAGCCTCTCAAATAGCCAGCTTCCTAGCCTCTATGACACATTGGACCGGTATCTGCGCTATCCATTGCGCTTGATCGTCTTTTTCCAAAAATTCATCCGTTGGCTCAGGCTCTTCCAGAGCAGTTACCACAAAGCCTGCCTGCTTTAGAGCTCTAAAATACCATGACAACGGTCTGTGATAGGCGCGTGTAGTCCAGACCTGGTCGTCTCCTATTCTCCATGGCACCCAATCATCGTATATTTCTCGATAGCGGCTGATCTTTCGCCAGACGGTGGTAGAGAACACAGACTTCTCGACCACCCAGGCAGAGGCGTTGACCGGATCAAAACAAGGATGGGACAGACTGGCAATGAAGCGGCCCTTATTCTTAAGAACTCGCCACACCTCCTGTATTGCTGCCTCGGCATCGCTGATGTTCATCAGTCCCATATTGCACAGGGCTATGGTAAATGACTCATCTCCCAGCATATCCAGGCGGGCAGCATCTCCTGCATAGTAGGTAATACCCAGAGGTTTTGCAGCCTCACGTTCGGCAGCAATATCTATAACCGCAGTAGAGGCATCAACTCCGGTGACCCTTGCCCCGAGGCGAGAAAGCTTGCGGGATAAGTAACCGTTTCCGCAGGCTATGTCCAGTACTTTCTCTCCTCTGACGGTGCCAAGCAGCCTGATAACCGTAGGATCAATTAGGGCTCTATGCCACAGGTCCCCACCATCACCCATCTTTCCGTCCCACCAGTCCGCCATGCCCTCCCAAGCCCGGATGTCCTCTTGCATGTATGACTCCTTAGATGATGTGCGCTCGCTTTTCACCGCGCAGTTATGTAAGAAAATGACAACAAGTCATCGAGGGCTTGCTGTCATTGACAAGATTTACAGCTAATAGTAAGATTCAGCCACTATTTTACCCATATAGCCATATCAATAATAGATAGACGTGGAGCAACTCGTGAGAATAAAGTTCTGGGGCACAAGAGGATCGATACCCACTCCGGGACTTTCAACTTTACGATATGGCGGTAACACGTCTTGCGTTGAAATCAGAACGTCTGATAATACGTTGATAATTTTGGACGCCGGCTCCGGAATTAGGGAACTGGGCAGGTCTTTGCTGTCCTCGTCAAAAGGCTCCATAGAGGGCCACATCCTCATTAGCCATACTCATTGGGACCACATTCAAGGTTTTCCCTTCTTTATTCCGGCTTTTATACCGGGAAACCAATTCACCTTTTACGGCTTCCGCAACTTTGAGAAGAGCTTGGAGGGAGCGCTGGCCGGGCAGATGGACCACGTATATTTCCCGGTCCGCCTAGACCAACTTGCTGCTGAAATACATTTTAAGGAATTCGATAAGGACATTCTAACAATCGGATCCGCCCGGGTATCCTACTACCTCATGAATCATCCCGCCGTGTGCCTTGCCTACCGGGTTGACTGTGACGGCACCTCGGTAGTATATGCAACCGATAGTGAGCCGGTAGCCGACGACCTTGACGGTGAGCATGAGCAAGGGTTCATAATGTTCGCAAAGGGAGCATACCTGCTGATCCATGATGCTATGTACTCTCATGACGAGTACCAAAAAAAGCGTGGCTGGGGACACAGTTATCCCGAATATGCTATTAGGCTAGCCCAGGCAGCCGGCATCAATCGTCTGGCCCTGTTTCACCACGATCCGGAGCATGACGACAATACTATCAGATCCTTTGAAGAATTCTCACGGGCGTACGTTCGAATTAGCGAATCTAGCCTCGACGTGTTCTGTGCTGAAGAGGGAGCCGAGATAGCGCTATAACCCGTGAAACTGGAACACTCTCCGTTTAACAGTATCTACTCCCTCCATAGCAAAACGCCCGGCTTGCGTTGACACCTCACTACTCACTTCAGGCGGACCCTCGTCCCTTAGTTTCCGTATTCCGTATTTCTTCTGGTAGGACTCGGGGATATCGTTCGGAAACTCAACCCCCAGCAAGACCCCGTACTCGAGGGCCCAAACTCTGGGTACCGCATCCATGCTGTAACCGCCGCCGCCTAGCGCCACCAGCTTTGGCGAAAGCTCCAGCAGCCTGGTGACCATATTAGTGTAAGCCTCAGAGCTTAGATTGAGATGCGCCAGAGGGTCCATGAAGTGAGCATCAACGCCAAGTTGGGCAACAACAACATCGGGCTTAAAACCAGTTATCAAAGGGGGAACGATCTCCTCGAAGGCCTCGAGGTATACCTCGTCGCCGGTGTAAGGGAGAAAGGGAATATTTACGGCATACCCCAAACCCTCTCCCTCGCCGGTCTCCGTTGAATCTCCGGTACCTGGGAAGAGATACCTGCCAGACTCATGGAAAGATATGGTCAAGACTTTATTGCTGGTGTAAAAAGCGTTCTGCACGCCATCGCCATGATGCGCGTCTATATCTACATACAGCACCTTCATCCCATCTCGAACCATGTGGCCAATTATTACCGCAGGATCGTTAAAGATGCAGAAGCCGGAGGCCCAACTGCGCGCTGCGTGATGTAGGCCGCCGGAGACGTTGAACGCGGTATCCGCCTTGCCGGTCAGCACTGCCTCGGCCGCTACGATAGAGGCCCCGGACGAAAGCACCGAAGCCTCATACATGCCCTCGTATGGCGGATTATCTCCATTGGCGACGAAATTGTAGCGTGCCGGGCTGTAAGTTGTTTCCCCTTTGCTGATGCTTTCGACGGCACAAATGTATTCCTCATCGTGAATAACGCTGAGTTCTTTTAAGGTGGCTGCTCGAGGCTCCATGAGTAGCGCGCCAGGAAGTTCAAAAGCCCGGTACGCGCTCAGCAGTTCATAAGTATACCGGAGCCGGGTCGGTCTCATGGGATGTCCCTCTCTGAGAACATGCTGGGACAATGCGTCATTATAGACAAATACGGCTTTCGGCATGTCAATCGCCCTCTTCAAAAGATATTTTGGTTGTTTTGTAGGTCGCGGTTTGTTTGTGCGCCAGGCCAAACGCTCCCTGTCGCTTAGGGCGCCTGTTAGCCAGCGGATCATTCCCCAAGGCGATCAGGTGCTTAACCAGCTGCCCTGCACTCATCACAGAATAGACAATAGCGCTGCAGCGCTTATCCGAAGACATCATGTTGGTATGTTATACTAGAGACCACGCTCGAACAACTAGATAATACAGCAATAAGATTAAAATAGAATGCCTCCGGAATTTCAGTTATCTTAGTAGCCACCACGATGAGAAATATCATGCCTGAGCAAGAGATAGAAATCCCATTGTTTCCGCTAAATATTGTTCTCTTCCCAACTATGTTGCTCCCTATACTTGTCTTTGAAGAGCGCTACAAGCTTATGATAAGCCGCTGCCTGGAATCCGGGAACGACTTTGGGGTGGCCCTAATCAAGAGCGGGAGAGAGGTGGGAGGCGCTGCCGTTCCGTACCAGGTGGGCACAATAGCGCATATTACCCAGGTAGAACACAAACAGGACGACAATATTAGTATTTCGGTAGTTGGCAAACAGCGCTTCTCCATTTTGGATATCATCCAAGAGTCCCCTTATATGATAGGCCGGGCGCTTTTGCTGAATGATAACGGGGAGGACACGGATGACCAGCAGGTCGCATACAAAGCGATAGAAATCGTTAAGCAATGTATAAGAAGGCTCCTAGCGATAAATAGCGAGTGGGTCAGAGATATACAGCTCCCGACCGAGCCGCGGGACCTTTCTTACCTAGTGGCGATCAGGCTGCCGGCAGAACAGACTGTAAAGCAGCAGCTCCTGGAAGCCGACAGCTCAACCCAAAGGCTAAGCATGGAGATGCCGCTGTTAGAGGCCGAGGCGGACCGCCTTAAACGGACACTTGTCGCAAACATTTGGCTGCGCAGCTCATCTTTTAATTAAAGGATCCGACCACGCGGCCCAAAGCTGCACATCAATCGATGAAAATTCTTCTTCGCCTCGGCATATCTCAAGTTAGCATGGTTCAGGCGTTACGTCGCTCTATCTCTACTGCCGAATATTCCAGGATACTTCCCTTTATCGCGGCTCCCGGCTTCTTGACCGTCACTTTGACCCCTCTCACTCTAGACATGGCCAGGACTTGCCGGGCGATCTCATCCGCGAGGGCCTCCAGCAGGTTTTTGCTAGGGCCCTCTATCACTCCTTTTACCAGCCGGTACGCGTCTCCGTAGTCCACCGTGTCCTCCAGCCTGTCGCTTAAACACGCCTCCGTCAGGTCAGCATAGACTTTGAGGTCGACAATAAAGCGCTGCCCTCCCTCGCGCTCTCCAGAAGCTACGCCGTGGTAGCCGTAGAACACCATATCATGTAGATGTATAGAGTCCTCTGCCATGGCCATCTACAACCCGATGCTCGGCGCGGCATCTTGCATGGCTTTAATTACGTCACCTATGTGCTGGTCCAAGTCAATCCCAAGTTCCTCCGCTCCCCGCTCTATATCCTCCCGGCTCACTCCCCTCGCGAAGGCCTTGTCCCTCCACTTGCGCTTGACCGAACGCAGGTCCACGTCGGAAACACTCTTGCTGGGACGCACCAGCGCCACAGCAGCAATAAGTCCCGTTAGTTCATCGACCGCATAAAGCGCCTTCTCCATAGCGCTTTCTCTTGTCACACCTGTGTAATCGGAGTGGGACAGTATCGCTCTGACTATATCCTCCGGGAAGTCCTTCTCTTTAAGTATCCTGGCCCCCTCCATCGCGTGCTGCTCAACGGTGGGATACATCTCATAGTCAAAGTCATGCAGCAGGCCGGCGACACCCCAGCGTTCCTCGTCGCCGCCATACTTCTGGGCATAAGCCTTCATGGCCGCCTCTACGGCCAGAGCATGCTTCAAAAGACTTTCCGACTTCGTATACTCGTTTAGGATGTTCCAGGCATCTTCTCTTAACATATTAATTCTCCGTCGACTTCAGCGTTGAGACATGCGATCACTCTTAAAGAATGGACATGCAGGTCTATCACGACACACGGCTATTCCTACTCCTTACGTCGCATTAACAAATGCCCAAAAGAGTCCACGGCCCCGGACCAACCCGGAGGCACGATAGTCGTCGCGTCCATCTGTACTACTATCGCGGGCCCTGCCAGTACGTTGCCGGCCTTTAGGACGCTGCGTTCGTACACATTGGTCTCTCTGGGCGCATCAAACCAGACAGTACGCTTCTCCAGGAGCGCCTGGGACGGGTCCGGCCCGCCCTCGGCGATTCTCGGCAGCGATGGCTTGTCCACCACGCCAACCATTTTCAGGCGCAGATTTACTATCTCCACCGGTTCCTCCGGCTGAGCGTATCCAAACCGGTGTTGATAAAGCAGGTGAAAGCGAGAAGCAAACTCATGGGGCTGGAGTCCATCGATGGGAACGTTAAGCTCATAAGACTGACCGTGGTAACGCATATCCATAGAAAGCAGCACCCTCACCGAAGGGTTGGGGAAGCCCTCCGCCCTTATCTCGCCCCAGCCCCTGGCCAGCAGCGGACGGAAACTGCTGGTCACGGACATGGCCAGTTGCTGGTAGTCCGCCTCTTTGCCTAGCCGCCACATAACAGTGCTAGAGAAGTCTTTGACCACATCCGCGAATATGGCTCCTATAGCCGAGAGGACCCCTGGGTATAAAGGCGCCAACACCTGCGCCAGTCCCAGAGACGCGGCCAGATCACAGGCATGCAGGGGGCCAGCGCCGCCAAAGGCTACCAGAGTGAAAAGGCGAGGGTCATAGCCACGCTCCACGGATATTACCCGCAATGCCCTTTCCATGTTAGCGTTTGCTACCCTTACTATACCCTGGGCCGCCTGTTCAATACCCAGTCCCAGTTCGTCTCCCAGCTTTTCGATCGCATCCCTGGCCCTTCGGATGTCCGGCCGGATGCTTCCGCCCAACTGGTAGTCCTGGCTTAACCTACCCAATACGAGTTGGGCGTCGGTAACGGTGGGCATATCCCCTACGCCATAACACGCAGGGCCGGGATCGGCCCCGGCGCTTTCAGGACCTACTCTGAGCATCCGTCCGGCATCTACCCGGGCTATGGAGCCGCCACCTGCGCCTACAGTATGTATATACACCATTGGCAGACGTATGGGGACTCCTCCTACGACACCCTCAACCGTCTCCTGTATCCGGCCCGGACACAGAGACACATCGGTAGAGGTACCGCCCATATCAAAGGATAATACGTCCCATATCCCGGCAGCATTTGCTACATAAGCGGCTCCCACTACCCCAGCCGCGGGACCAGAAAGCACCGTACGCGCTGCGTTTTCAATGGAGAACTCGGGGCTGGCAGACCCGCCGTTGGACTGCATTATCCGAAAGCTGCCGATCCCTTTATCTGATAGCTCCCTGGACAGCCGGCCCAGATAGCGGCCCATTACCGGGCTTACATAGGCGTTAACGACTGTCGTGGCAGCCCTCTCATACTCACGAAACTCCGGAAGGACCCAGCTGGACTTTGATACGATAAGCCCCCTGGCCCGGGCCATCTCAGCTATCTGGTTCTCGTGGTCGGGATGAAGAAAGGAAAAAAGCAAACAGACCGCCAGGGACTCAGCGCCTGCGTTGAGAGCATCATCGATGGCTCGCTCTGCATCCAACACGGACAACGGTACGACTACGCGACCCTCGAAATCTACCCGTTCATCCACTTCAAAGGTCAGGTTTTCCGGTACAAGCGGCGCAAGTTTTCTTGGCTCTAGGTCATAGAGCTCTGGCCGGTTCTGTCTGGCAATTACGAGTATGTCTTTGAATCCCCTGGTAGTTATAAGGGCCGTCTTTGCCCCCTTGCGCTCAAGAATGGCGTTAGTGGCAACTGTGGAGCCGTGGACAACTGTCTCACCCGCAAGGTCGCCTAATCTGTCCAGGCCGCGTAAAAAAGCCTCGGCATGGTCCGCGGGAGTCGAAGGGACCTTAAGTACGTAGAGAGCGCCGTTTTCCTCCCGGACTATATCGGTAAATGTACCGCCCACGTCTACGCCGATGCTCAATGAGAACTCCTGATTCCAGTATTCCCTTCTCCTTTGGAAAAGGATTAAGGTGATGGTATGAGGACATTTTACAATAGTAAACCACAGCCAAAACCTTATTGCAAAGTTGACGTATTACATAAATAAAGCTATGATTTTTCTCAACCAATGATAAAATAAGGCCGTATTCCCCATTTGGACAACTTTTCCAAGTCCCTCAACCTCACCCTACCCGCAACAGACGAGGGTAACGCGCGTAGGGCATCTGGTCTTGAGGCGCCACGACTCCTGTTTAAGTCTCTAAGGCCGCGCCAGTGGAGCAAGAACGCCCTGGTATTCATGGCCCTGCTGTTCTCCGCCAATCAGTATTGGAACGCCGCGGACCTACAAGAGGTGTGGCAGCGCTTTGCCCTTGCAGGCACCGCGTTCCTCGTTCTTTGTGCGCTTTCAAGCGGAGAATATATATTGAACGACCTGCTGGATATTCAGAAAGACCGCGAGCATCCTACCAAACGCAACAGGCCCCTTGCGTCAGGAGCGCTGGCGCCAAAATACGCCGTTATAGCTTCCGTCTTACTAATTGGCGTGGGTGTAGGAACCTCGTTCGTCGTCAACCTATACTTCGGCATGGTAGCTGCGGGGTATGCCGCGCTGGTGATAAGTTACTCCGTCTATATTAAGCACATAGTCATATTGGATACCTTTGCGATAGCAGCAGGTTTTGTTTTAAGAGCTATGGCAGGAGCAGTAGTAATATCTGTTCCCATTTCACCCTGGCTGTACTTGTGCACCGGGCTGGGAGCGCTCTTTTTGGGCATAAGTAAGAGGCGGCATGAACTCTTGCTTTTGGAAGGTAATGCGTCGCGGCACAGAACCGTACTGGCGGAATATACCACAGAGTTCCTAGACAGCATGTCTAACGTTGTAGCATCATCATTGGTAGTGGCCTATAGCCTCTACACCTTCACTTCTCCTGGACTCCCGTCCAACCATGTTATGATGCTGACAATCCCCTTCGTCCTATACGGAGTGCTACGATATCAATACCTGGTGCACATCAGGAATCAGGGCGGGAGCCCGGAGGATGTGCTATTAACTGACAAGCCGTTGATAATAGATATCCTGCTGTGGCTATCCGCATCAGGGGCTATTCTAGCTATTTTCCGCAGTTTCTAAAATTGTGTTAAAATCTCTTGCAATTAATCAAATCTAGAACATAAGATCACATCTAACTACCTGCAATAACGCAGTTTAACTTAAGGAGGCTGGCTGTGGATAGAGGCAAAGAAATAGCGGAGAACATTATAGCCAATGTTGAAAAGGTGATCATAGGGAAGCGCGAAGCGGTGGAGATGGCTATTATTGCTCTTTTGTGCCAGGGACACCTGTTGATAGAAGACGTACCCGGTGTTGGTAAGACTACGTTAGCGAAGAGCATCTCGAAGTCGATCGGCTGCTCGTTCAAAAGGATCCAGTTCACGCCCGACCTCCTGCCTAGCGATATAACCGGCGTATCCATCTATAATCAGAAAGTAAGCGACTTTGAGTACCGTCCGGGTCCAATCATAGCCCAAATCGTGCTGGTCGACGAGATAAACCGCGCGACCCCAAAAACACAGTCGGCGCTGCTGGAGTGCATGGAGGAGGGGCAGGTGACGGTTGATGGGGTAACACACCCTGTGCCGCGCCCCTTCCTCGTTATGGCCACCCAGAACCCTTTGGAATTTGAAGGGACGTTCCCTCTCCCAGAAGCGCAGCTGGACCGATTTCTTATGCTGATAAGTCTTGGTTATCCATCTGCTGCAGATGAGATAACCATCATGGACAGACAGCAGCTTTCGCATCCTATAGAAAACCTTGAACAAGTAATAGAAGCCAACGAGCTTGTAAGACTGCAAGAGTCGATAAAAGATATATACGTGGACCCATTGGTAAAGCAGTACATAGTATCTATCGTGGAAGCCACGAGAAACCATCCGGCCGTATTTCTTGGCGCGTCTCCCAGGGGGTCTTTGGCCCTCTTCCGTACCTCTCAGGCACGAGCGATGTTGAATGACAGAGACTTCGTCTTGCCAGACGATATCAAGGCTCTGGCAGTATCAACTCTTGCCCACAGGGTGATCGTCAATCCGTCAGAGAGGGTCAAGGATATTACGTCACGGAGGGTGGTGGAGGATGCCGTCGATTCGCTTCCGGTCCCCGGAGCCAGGGCTCGCGGTTGGATTGCTGGTTGAAGATGCGTCGCAATATCATCATACTCCTTCTATTATTAACCTCTCTGCTAGCCCTAATCAACGGAATGGAGGTCTTTTATCGGATCTCTTACGTCCTGACAGGCTTTCTGGTGGTTAGTTATGTATGGTCTAAACTTAGTATTAATGGGATAGAGGTCCGCTCCAACCTGAGAAACAGGTCCCTAACCATAGGCCAGGAGGGAGAAATTTCTGTCAGCGTTGAGAATAAAAGTTTGATGCCAAAAGTTGGTCTGGAGATCATTCATGCCTCCGACCTGCCGGGGTATGGTCTCTCGCAGATGGTATCCCTGGCCCCTGGCCAACGTATGGCCTGGACCGATAAGTTCGCCTGCATTAGACGAGGCCGGTACGAAGTAGGACAGGTTATGCTCAGCAGCAGCGACTTAATGGGGATTTTCAAACGCGGCAAACCGGCAGGCAATGCCGTTAACGTAACCGTATATCCGGCCGCCGTTGAGCTGCCACACTTTGGAATACCACCCGCAGACCTGCCCGGTGAAGGCAGGTACCGCCGCCGCACCCATTTTATCACTCCCAACGCATCCTCGGTGAGAGAGTATAACTACTCAGATGGGTTCAACCGTATCCACTGGCGCAGCTCAGCGAGGACCGGCAAGCTAATGGTGAAAGAGTTCGAGTTGGACCCTGCAAGTGAAATATGGCTGATGCTGGACCTCAATAAGGATGTCCAGGCTGGAACGGGCACAGAAAGCACAGAAGAGTACGGAGTAACGATAGCAGTATCGATAGGCAAGCGGTACCTGGGGTCCAACAGGTCCATTGGTTTCATAATGTACGGCCAGGAATACCGGGTGCTTAGACCGGAAAGGGGCAGCCATCAAATGTCACAATTGATGGAAACTCTGGCTCTGGCAAAGGCTGAGGGGCGAGTCCCGTTGGAGAACCTTATCTTGTCGGAGGGCAGTCGGTTCGGCAAATATACCACCCTTATCATCGTCACCCCTTCGTGCGATGATAAATGGATAACCAGCGCTCAGCATTTGTTACGCAGAGGGGCCAAAATAGCGGTGGTGCTGCTCGAAGCCAACTCGTTTGGAATGCCCGACACCGCGCTCCTGGCTCTGGGCACTCTAATGGCCAATGGGATACAGACTTACCTTGTTAGGAAGGGTGACGATCTAAGTCAAGCGCTAAGCAGTGCTGGAGAGCAGTCCATTAGACCCGCTAGTTTCTCCAGATAAGGATGAGGCCATGCAGACCCAGGGTTACGCCAGAGATATGATGCAATCCGTTCAGCCGAGAACGGTACAAAACCCTTTAGCCGGCTTCAAAGCTATACTTCACCCGGAGGAAGGATGGACTACCTTTGCGTTGCTGGCGATTATGACCTGGATGGCGACAAGAGTAGTCCAGGAGTCAAAATGGGTCACTGATATGCCGTCTTTGTGGGGAATGGGCCTTGGCGCTCTTTTCCTGGGCTATGTACTGGCGAAGGTAAGGGTCCACAGCCTACTTTTGTATCCCATAGCTGTTATAGTGGGAGCGATTGCCATCGCCTGGCAAATGATATCCGTAAGCTCGGCAGGCAGCCTTTCAGATCGCATTGTAGATGTAATAGTCAGGGAGTACTCATGGTACATTCTAGCTAAAGAGGGAGGGATAAGCACTGACTCCCTGCCGTTCATATTACAGGTCGTTGTCCTAATCTGGGTCATCGCATTCTTATGCAGTTGGTTTATCTTCAGGTACCGGCACATCTTGCTCGGCGTATTACCTCTCACGATAGGGCTGTTAGTCAACCTTAATTACGTACCCGGCCGGTTCCTACCGGACTTGGCACTGTTCCTCGTCACCACGGTTACTCTGATAATCAGAGTAACCTTTTTGCAGAAAGAGGAGCGCTTCAGATCCCAGGGAGCGGTATTGAGGCCGATGAATAGCTCCACGATGCTGTGGAGTTCATTGGGATTTGGTGTATTCTCTGTTTTAATCGCCTGGAACTTGCCTCTTTACGACGGCGCTCCCTTGCTTGATAGCTGGGACAAAGTATCATCTCCCTGGCGCTCTGTCGAGGGCAACTTTGATAGATTGTTTGCCTCAGTAAGCTCAGGCCGAGCGTCCCCTCTACATTCTTTTAACGGTAGCCTCGCCTTCAGAAGCGGCGCAGATATATCAAACGATGTGCTTAGCAACGTAAATTCGATAATCAACCGCTACCCGGTTTTCACCGCCTCGACTGACGAGCCCGGTTACTGGAGAGCAGAGAGCTACGACGTTTACACCGGAAAAGGATGGCTGTCGAGCGATAGGGAGTCTGTCGGGATAACAGGAGTCACAATACCCGCTTCTGACCAGACGAAGGATGAATACAAAAAAAGGAAGCAGGTAACAGCCGGCATCGAAGTTGGAACGCCCGGCGACGTAGTATTCAGCAGAGGCCAGCCTCTGGTTGCCAGTACGGACACTCAGGCCCATACGGGCAAAATGCCGACCTATGTTATAGAGCTAAAGGACCTTAGAGAAAACCAGCGGCTGCCGTCTGACCTCAGGAGGGTGGCCGTCCCTATTAGGGACGCTCTTCAAGGAATTACCGGGCTTCCAAATCCCAATGAAATACAGCGGATGCTGCCTCCCGACGTACTCCTGGAGCCGGAAGGAGGGATTTCTCGAACCGGTTCAGAAGTGACCAGACTAAGAGTATTCAGGTCTGGTCCCAAGAGTCTTGATATCTGGAGCCTTAGAGCAACAAAACGGCCGTCCAAGAATGAAAAGTACAGCGTAGTATCCAGCATATCGGTCGCCACCGCGGACGACCTGCGCAGCGCGCCTGGCACTTATCCAGGATGGGTAGCAGAAAAGTATCTCCAGCTTCCTAGCTCGCTTCCTGACAGGGTTAAGAACCTGGCCAAGCTGTGGGCAGGCGACTCCGCCTCTAGCGCATACGACAAGACCGCAGCTATTGAGACCAGGCTTCGAGAGTTCACCTACGACTTAAAGGCCCCGTCGCCTGCCAGAGATAGAGATGCCGTGGATTACCTCTTATTCGATTCAAAAAGAGGATATGCCGATCATTTCGCGTCCGCTATGGTGGCGCTGCTCCGCTCTAATGGGATTCCAGCCCGGCTTGCCGTGGGATACGTTAATGGAGATTACAACAGCGATAAGGACGCATTTGAGGTTAAAGAAAAACACGCCCACGCCTGGCCCGAGGTGTTTTTTCCTGACTACGGCTGGATAGATTTCAATCCTTCCTCCTCCCTGCCGGTAATCGATAGGAGCGGCGACACCGCGCCCGCTTCTACTGGCGAGGAACTTTTGGAGGACCCACTGCCATCGTTCGCAGACGAAGAAGAACAGTTCAACGATTTGAATGATCAAGCGGCGGCGGACGGACTAATTAATGGCTTTCCCCTGCTACCAATGTTGCGGCCGGCGGCCGGAATAAGCCTTTTGTTAATGGCTATGGCCCTGGGGATTTACATCCTCTGGACTTTTGGTCTTTCCAAGCTCAGCATGGCCGGCCAGGGATATGAAAAGCTCTGCCGTCTGGCTATATTGGCCAACCTTGGGCCTAAAGAATATCAGACTCCGTCAGAGTATGGCGATTCCCTGGCTCAGCAACTCCCATCTCTCACACAGCAGATCAGCCTTGTGATAAACACCTATGTCAGAGAGCGCTTTGGAATGAAGGCTCTGACAACTGAAGAGAAGAAGTCCTACGACAAGTCCTGGACCGCGATTAGGAACGCTTTGGCGCTTAAAGCGATACGCTGGAGGACAAAGTGATAGGATATTACGTCGCCGCTGATGGTGGGCCCTTCGAGAGCCTCTCCGCGCAGGGAGTCGGCAAGGCTGACAGAAAAACCTTGTCTAATCCGGGCTTCGCCGACGGGCGAACCGCTGTCCGGAGGCAATAAGGTGGACAATACGATAAAATCTGCCACATTTAATACTCCAAAGGGGTGGATGGGGCTTATTGCTTCAGAGGAAGGCCTAGTGTCGGTTATCATGCCAAAAGACGACCAGTCCGTTGTTCTTCAAGAGATCGCTGCGTCCTTTCCGCAGGACCGCAACCAGGATGACGGCATTCTTAGCCTCGCGAAGCTGGAGATGCTGAGTTATTTAGAAGGCAGCAGTACGGCGTTTACAGTACGATTGGATTTTGGTGAAGCCACTCCCTTTCGGAAAAGTGTTTGGTGGACCGCCATCTCGATTCCGTGGGGAGAATGTCGCAGCTACCAGTGGATATCCACTCAGATGGGGGCGGCCAGGGCGTCACGGGCTGTCGGCGGCGCGTTGGGAGCAAACCCGCTGCCAGTAATCATTCCCTGCCACAGAGTGATCACTAGCGGCGGCGCGCTGGGCGGCTACTCCGGCGGACTGGATACAAAACGGTGGCTATTGAATCTGGAAGGTCTAAAGCCCAAATATTAGGCTCATTCGCCAACTCTATGCTTTTCCGTATTGAATTTGAACACCCCTACCAGTCCCGTTCAGCACTAGCGCCTCCCGCGCTGCGGCTGCCGTCCCAGTTTACGGATTCCCTTACATCCTGCTCACGTTCTCGCAGGGTGTCCAGTATCCGCAGGGCCTCATCGATAGTGAGGTCGGGTCCCGCGTCCTGCAGCATCTTCCTTATGTCTTGCTGCAGCTTCGAAGCTTCCTCTTTAGACATTTGCTGACTCTGTTGGCTATTGCCCTGGTTACCTGAGGCGCTATCGCGGTTAGCCCCTCCCTGAGTATTGGGGCTTGTTTGTTGCTCATCGCCCTGGTCTCCGTCTCCCTCTGACGGCTGTGCCTGCGGGGGTTGCTGCTTCGCTAGCAAACTTTGAAGATATTCAAGGTTATGCTTGGCATCTACATCATCAGGAGTAATCCTAAGGGTCTTTTTGTACTCCTCGATCGCCGCCGGAAGTTGGTCTAACATATAAAGATTATTTCCCATATTAAAGTGGGTGATAGACTGGGTTTTGGGATCTTGCGCGGAGAGGGCGCGCTGAAGCTGAGGCAAGGCCCGTCCGTACTCTCCCAGCTTATGCAAAGCAGTGCCGGCATTGTAGTCCAGGTTCGGGAGATCCGGTCGGGACACCTGCGCATCCCTATATATATCCAGGGCGTCGGTATAACGACCCTGAGCGTAAAGCTTGTTGGCATCCTCGTTATTGCTGTAGATAGACCCGGGCACACCAAGACACCCGGTAGCCAGCAGGGCTACCAGTAGAGAAGTTGGAAACAGTAACTTACTCGTTTTCCGCATTCTTTCTTCTCTCCGACACCATCGGCTCATAGAAGAGCAGCAGCAACGCTACGAGAGCGACTATCTGGTAGAGCTGTCCGCTCTTGCCAGTAAGGTTACCTTGAAGGCCGACGCTCTTAGCCATACCCTTGTAGATCTGTTGCGCCGCGTTAGGGCTGGATTCCAAGCGTATGTAGTTACCGCCTGAAGCCGAGGTTATCTTCGACAGCAGGGACTCATCCAATCTGCTTATCACGGTTGTTCCGGCAGCATCTGTCTTAAAGGAGCTTCTGCCCGCCTGATCTCTGACCGGTATCCGCGCCCCCTCCCTGGTTCCCACCCCCAAAGCATGCACAACAATTCCGTCACTTTTTGCGTCTTCGGCTGCCTGCACAGGCTCCCCTCTCTGGTTCTCACCATCACTTATCACCAGGATGAACCTGTCCTTCGTCTCACTTTGCCTCAATATTCCAGAGGCTAGCCGTATGCCCTTGTCCAGCTCTGTCCCGGCCGCCGGTGCGCTGTTGATGGCCGTTGTAGCGACCAATAACCTAGCTGCCTCAGTATCAGTTGTTAAAGGAAAACGCAGGGTACTACTTCCGGCAAGGACAATCATCCCTACGCGATCACCTTCCAATTGTGACAGTAATGATCCCAGCTCCTGCTTA
This sequence comes from Dehalococcoidia bacterium, assembly GCA_009693005.1. Lineage (GTDB taxonomy): Bacteria > Chloroflexota > Dehalococcoidia > SHYD01 > SHYC01 > SHYC01. The sequence continues at coordinate 22,226 of SHYC01000010.1, forward strand.
GCCCGCTCCAGACGGCTGGGCGCTACGTCCTGCGTTGCCATGCTCAAGGACACGTCCAGCACCACCATTATATCCGCGCCGTCACGCAGGGCGACTTCGGTTTCGTGAGCGCCCGCTAGCTGCGGCTGTGCCATAGCCACCACCAGCGCAGCAACGGCCGCGAGGATTAATACAGACTTGATCCTCTGCCCCCGTATGCTCACCGAGGCCAAAAGCACCGGCGCCATGGCGTATTCCATCAGGGCGTTCCTGCTGCGCTCCTTCCAGCGGTAGGTATTTGCAAAAACAGCCGCTACCGGAAGCACAATAATTAGCAGATATAGGACTTCGGGTCTGGCAAAGACAATGTCCATGGCTATGGGAACCTTCGAAAGACCGTGTTGGACAAAGTAATCTCCAGGATCAGAAGGCAAAAGCCGGCGGCCAGGAAAGGGAGCCACAGGTCATCGACCCTGGTATAGCGTATTTCAGACACCTTTGACTTCTCAAGTTTCCCTATGACGTCATAAATATCCTTAAGGCTGTTTGGGTCGGTGGCCCTGAAAAAAGCTGCCCCGGTCGTCTCACTGATGGCCCTGAGAGTGGCTTCTCCCGCAAAGAGTCTGTTTCGCTGGAAGGAGCTACCGCCCCCTCCGACTCCTATGGTATATACCCTCATACCCAGGAGTTGGGCCATTCTGGCTGCCTCCACCGGGTCTATTTCACCGGCATTGTTCTCTCCGTCCGTAAGCAAGATAACGACCTTTGTGTTAGACCTGGAATCACGGAGTAGGTTAATAGAGGTTGCCAGCCCCATCCCGATCGCCGTTCCCTCAGGCAGCTTCCCATGGTCCACTTTATCAATTAGTCCTAAAAATACCGGATAGTCCGAGGTCAACGGGCTTTGGGTAGCACCTTCTCCCGAAAAAACTACGAGACCGACGCGATCGCCG
>SHYC01000011.1 GCA_009693005.1 Dehalococcoidia bacterium
AGCTCAGGCCACGTGTCCTTGTTCGTAGGGGCCGAAGTACGTCGTAGTACGATTTGTCTCTCGGCGTTATTTGGAAGCTCTCTCCAACCCACGTTTGAGCCAAGCTGTGCGGTTACTGCATCCAGATATCGCTGCCTAAGGAGATGAAAATGAGGTTTCGCGCTTGGGCCGCTAAGAACCAAGGCCACGCTGGAATAACCGTCTCGCATGCCGTTCACCGCGGCCAGAGTAAAGGACCCACGACCAACCGAGAAGTTCTTCCAGTGATCTGTCGATGGTTTTCCGACACGCACTGTACTCTTTCGGTGCTCCATGTATTCACGAAATTGTGTCCAGAATTCGAGATGAAGTTGCCCCATTCCTGAGACGGGGCCCACTTGACCCCCACTCACTTTTACCGCTTTCCCCCAGTCGTTTGGCTTGCTGACCAGGTTGAACTTCGGCGCGATTGGTGCGTTCAGTGAGTCACCAACACGCCACAGCTCAATTTCAAGAGCAAAGAAGTTGAACGTAGAATCAGTTATGCGATTTAGCCAGTCGAGCGCGGCTCGGTGTTCATCCGTAAATCGTCGAGCGATCCAAACTATCGTGACAGCCTCTAAGCCGGCAGCGTAAGTAAGTAAGTAGCTGGCCCAAGTGACTATGATCGGTCGTCTCTAATTGATTCTCAACGAGAACATAATGACCCGTGGCTGTATCCTTACACAGAATATCTGCACGAAATGAACCGACACCCTTCTCTGTACCCTCAACTTCGAGCTCAACGCCAATGGCTTCACCGAGCAAATTGATATTCTCTTCCTGAGCTAGCCAGGGAGTGAAATCATTTGCCTCGCTTGTCCAGGCAGTACGGACGTCTACCTTTTCGAGACGTCCAAGAGGCACCTTTGTAAAGGGCGGCGTTTGCGTCATAGACCATTCCACTGTAATCTAAGTCGGTCTCTTGTAGGTTGACGTGCGTCTCTTATAGCACCCTTACCCGCTGTATCCAGGGCTTTCCGACTCCACAGCCAGGTCTGCCAGCTCCCTGGCGGTGCGATAGGGATTCGCTTCTCGTCTTAGGATAGCCTGGACTTTCTCGGCGAGGACCTCTTTCACCTTTTCGGACCGGCTCAATCGAGAATAAAGCTCGCGCTGGGCAAGAGTCAGCACCTGGTGCCTTATTCTGGCCGCTTCCTCTTCGTGCCCTTTCCCGGTACTGGAAAGATAAGTGTGGTGCGCCTCTATCGCTTTGGTCAGCTCTGGGACGCCGTCGCCGTGCATCGCGACAGTCTTCAGCACCGGGGTGCGCCACTCAGACTTTGCCTTCTTCGGCTCAAGAGATAGAAGCTGCTTTAAATAGGAGACCGCCTGGTCCGCGCCCTCTCGATCCGCCTTGTTGACTACGTAAATATTGGCTATCTCAAGTATGCCGGCCTTCAGGGCCTGGATCGCGTCGCCGGTGCCGGGTACGCCAACCACAATGACCGTCTGGACGGCCCGCATCACCTCTACCTCGTCTTGTCCCACACCTACAGTCTCCACCAGTATGATGTCCTTACCGAAGGCATCCAGCACGGCTATAACATCGATGGTGGTATCAGAGAGGCCCCCCATGGCGCCGCGGCTCGCCATACTTCGCACGAATACATTTGGGTCGCCGATGAGCTCCTGCATCCTCACCCTATCGCCTAAGATGGCGCCCTGAGTAAAGGGACTGGACGGATCCACGGCGATAATGCCAACGGTCTTGTCCCTTTTCCGGAACTCTTTGGCCAATTGGTTCACCAGCGTGCTCTTGCCCGCGCCCGGAGGACCGGTAATGCCGACAGTGATGGCGTTGCCGGTGTACGGGTACAACTCCTGGATCGCGTTTACGGCCGAAGGGCTGTTGTTCTCCACCAGGGTGATAAGTCTGGACATCGCCCTCCGGTTTCCCTCCAACAACTCTTTTACTAATCCATTTGTGGTGTACTCCATGCTACCTCTTAATCGGAAGAGATTTTACGAAGTCTATTATCTTGCTGGTTGGCGTGCCAGGGCCAAAAATGCCCTTGATCCCGATCTTCTGGAGCGTCGGTATGTCCTCATCGGGGATTATTCCGCCGAGGAACACCGGAACGTCCTCAAGGCCCTTTTGCTTCAGAAGATTCAAGAGCCTGGGGCATAGCTCCATGTGAGCGCCGGAAAGAATGCTCAACCCTATGGCGTCCACATCCTCTTGCAAAGCTGTCTCTGCGATCATTTCAGGGCTCTGCCTGATCCCGGTATAAATGACCTCCAATCCAGCGTCTCTCAGGGCCCGTGCCACCACCTTGGCACCTCTATCGTGGCCGTCTAGTCCCGGCTTGGCTATGAGGACGCGTATCCTGCCGCCCTGTACAGAAGCGGCTATCACGCCGCCCTCATCCGTGACCTTCTGTACCAACTCTATCAGGATTCCTCTGGTGGAACGAGGATGCAGGAAGCCGATCATGCCAGCAAGACCCTTACGGGGGACCTTGTCTATTAAATCCGTTCCCAGAGTCGCGACACGGTCCAGCTCTGACTGCACGTTGTCACTTTCGAAGCAGATGTGGTGCAGCTTCTCTCCCTCTCTGGCTAGGAACCTACCGACAGTAGTCTCAGGACCCAGGGGCTCCAGCAGCTCTAAATAGCAGTTTCCAAGAGGTATCAGGCAGGCTTTGACTCCCTGCTCCTGCACTACTTCATGCTTGACCTCGCCGTCAAAACCGAAAATACTCTGGTAAAACTTGAGCGTCTCGTCCAAATCTTTTACTGCGATGGCTACGTGGTCCAGTCCTTTAATCATCTTGCTCTCCTTCTACAACCGAAAATGGGGAGTCCAGAGGGGAGTATCCCCTTTGGCAGGGGGTGTTAGGGATGTGCCCCAACGCCAATCTATATAACCACGTTCTGTTTCATCTCGCCAAATATCTCACGCAGGGAGCCGCATATCTCGCCGATGGTGCAATAGTTGTCAACGCATTCCAGGAAGGCGGCCGTGGTGTTGCCGTCGCCCCTGGCAATCGCCTCCAGACTTCGCAGCGCGGCCGCGGCGGCCACCCCGTCACGCTCGGCTTTTACTTCCCGGAGCCGCTCCTTCTGCTTCACCTCCCAAGACCGGTCTACTCTGAAAAGCTTGCTGATCTGATGGGGCCCGGTAAAGCGGTTGACGCCCACGATAACGCGCTTCTCGCTCTCCACCTCCATTTGGAACTGGTATGCCGCGTCCTGAATCTCTCGCTGGATGTAGCCCTCCTCTATAGCTTCTATCGAGCCGCCCATGCTGTCGATTTTATTGATGTACTTCCAGGCCTGCTCTTCCAGGGTATCAGTAAGCTTCTCTATATAATACGAGCCGGCCAGGGGATCGACCACATCGGCCACGCCGCTTTCGTAGGCGATTACCTGCTGCGTTCTCAGGGCCACCTGCACCGCGTCCTCGCTGGGCAGCGAAAGCGCCTCATCCCAGGAGTTGGTATGCAGCGACTGGGTGCCGCCCAGAACGCCGGCCAGAGCCTGCAGCGTAGTGCGCATAACGTTGTTAATGGGCTGCTGGGCGGTCAGGCTGACCCCCGCCGTCTGGGTATGGAAGCGGAGCATCCACGACCTGGGGTTCTTAGCCTTGAAGCGTTCCTTCGCGATTTTTGCCCACATCCGTCTTGCCGCTCTGAATTTGGCTACCTCTTCGAGCAGGTTGCTCTGGGACACGAAGAAGAAGGCAATCCGCCCGGCGAACTCGTCTATATCAAGACCGGCATCAAGGGCTGCCTGCACGTAGGCGATGCCGTTGCTGAGGGTAAATCCAATCTCCTGCGCCGCAGTGCAACCGGCCTCTCGCATGTGGTAGCCGCTGATGTTAATAGTGTTCCACGCCTTCGCATTCTCGCTGCAGAATTTGAAAGTATCGGTAACAAGGCGCATAGAGGCCTTGGGCGGAAAGATATAAGTCCCTCTCGCAATATATTCTTTCAGGATGTCGTTCTGGACCGTGCCATCCAGCTTGTTGAGGTCCGCGCCCTGCCGTCTGCCCAGGGCAAGATAAAAGGCCAGGAGGATTGGGGCGGTGGCGTTAATGGTCATCGAGGTGCTGACTTTGCTCAAAGGGATCTGGTCAAACAGGATCTCCATGTCCCTCAAGCTGTCGATGGGCACCCCCACCTGCCCCACCTCTCCCTCTGCCATGGGGTGGTCGGAGTCGTAGCCGATCTGAGTGGGCAGGTCGAAGGCCACGCTTAGGCCCGTCTGCCCCTGCTCCAGAAGGAACCTGTAGCGTCTGTTGCTCTCCTCCGCGGAGGCGAAGCCCGCGTACTGCCGCATGGTCCACAGGCGGCCGCGATACATGGTGGGCTGGACGCCCCTCGTGAAGGGATATTCGCCGGGATACCCGATCTTCTCGTTATAGTCTTGGTCCGCGTTGTCTTCAGGGGTGTATACCGGCTCAAAGGTGTGACCGGAGGTGCTCTCAAACTTCGGCTCCCGTTCGGGGCTGCGCTGCACTCCCGGCCCATAAACGTTGTCGATCCACTCTTGCTTGCTGTTACTCGGCATAATTCAAACATACCCCCAACAGAAGTTACTGTGCGCCAGCTATGGCTATAAATAAAGTTCGGGATAATTGTATCCTTCGCTAAAACGGCATGTCAATTCGATGCTCCGATTTAAGACGAACCGCTCGTTATGTTCATCACCGTAGGGTCGAACCGACCTGCAATCTAGGCCCATGCATTACCTATGAATGTGTGCGGAAGACGATGCCGAGCGTCTGAGCCTGGGCACTCGACCAATTGCAAAGCGTGTATCCTTTGGAATACAATGATGGCGTGATTGAGATCCGCCAGACTGAGGTCTATGCCCGGTGGTTCGCTAGCCTGCGTGACCAGCAGGCGAAGGCGCGCATCAACGCGCGCAGCCGAGGCTATCCTTGGGCAACCTCGGCGGCGTGAGACCGGTGGGGGAGAGCGTCTCGGAGTTGCGCATCGACTACGGCCCCGGCTACCGGGTGTATTTCGTGCAGCGTGGGCAGCCCCTGATAGTCCTGCTCGCTGGAGGCGACAAGGACACCCAGGACCGGGATATCAGGAGAGCGCTCGAGTTGGCACGCGAGTTATAAGGAGGAAGGCAGTTATGGCAAAGACACAGACCCGACCATGGAAGGTGGTGGAGTACCTGGAAACCGAGGAGGACATGGCCGCTTATCTGGAAGCGGCGTTTGAAGACGGCGACCCTAAGCTAATAACAGCCGCGTTGGGGGACATTGCACGAGCCAAGGGCATGGCCCAGATCGCGCAGGAGGCGGGTCTTGGACGGGAAAGCCTCTATAAGGCTCTATCGCCCGAAGGCAACCCGGAGTTCGCGACTGTGCTTAAGGTGATTCAAGCGCTAGGCCTCCGGCTGCACGCTGCCCCGGCAGATGCCGCAACAAAGCAGTAACGTGGTGGAGGATTGGCGAACGAGAATGCAGTTTCAAGCGCACCGTTTCATTAGAACATGCACATTCCTATGGGTGTTGCCCTCGCTCCACGTCTGTCGGGTTATTTCAAAGCTCTCGTGCCTGCTGGTCATACCCCCAATCCTAACCTTCCCCCGCAAGGGGGGAAGGGACAATAACCTACGCCTGCGCGCGGGAACCACCCGTGCCTGTAGAAGCTGACCTGCGTGTCTGTTGTGACCTACACATCTCCCCACGCGCTATGGCCCCCCCCCGGTCCATACACTTCACCCGCAAGGGGGGAAGGAATACGTGGGTCAGCCCCGTCCCTACGCCTTCAGTATCTCCTTGCGCGAAAGGGCATCCTGCATATAGAGCGGCATGCCAAGACGCTGGTAGTCCGCCAAGGCGTGGTCGTACAGGGCCGTGGCCCGCGGGGCGAACCTCGCCCAGAGGAGGAGAGGACGTCTCCACCGGCTAGCGGGTCATGGGATTGCGCGTCCGTCCAAAGGCGCTTGTAGGGACCTTAAAGGCAAGAGGGCCTATCCTCTACCCTTCAACTCCGGCCATAAGATCAACGCCGTCCCGCTGAATACCCACTCCCGGTCTTCCGGCGAAAGAAAGGTCAGTTCGTCCTGTGCCAGCTTCACCATCTCGCCGTACGGGCGGTCATGGGTATTCGAATAGTTGGAGCCCCACATGAGACGCCGGGGTCCAAAGCCAGCCAGCAGCGGCTCAAGGTAAGTCTGTAGGCTAACGCCCGCCTTTCGGGCGGCATAAATATTCTCGGTGGAAAACTTGAGGTAGAGCTTGGGAAGCTCTGCCAGCTCCAGAAGTTCCTTAGACAAGGAGCTCCAAAACCCCTGGTCAGCGTGGAAGCCAAGATGGTCAAGGGCTACTGGAAGTTCGGGATAGCGATCCAAGACCCGCCGCAGCCGCGGTAGATGGCGATTGTTGGTAAACACGCATACCGGGATGCGAAGGGCTTTGGCGCGGTCCCAAACCGGAAATGTCTTAGGATCGTCCAGCCAGGATGCATCCTCGCCCGGCATCGTAAACAGACGGAGGCCGCGTATCCCCCGTTCCCAGACCCAGTAGTCCAGGCTCTCGGTAGCGTCCGGAGCCATCATATCGAGAATGCACACCCCTGCGAAGCGGTTGGGATGCTCCTGAGCGCTGTTGGCGACATAACTGTTGCGAACCCCATAAGCCGAGAACGGCTGTACCAGCACGGCTTTATCGACACCGGCCTCACCCATACTCTCAATAAGCTGTTCGGCTGTAACGGGCTTGTCCTTGACCCACCCCCCAACTTGCCCGCTCGGAGGGAACAGGGGGTACGCTGAACGGTCGGAGGAGATTACGTGCACGTGGCTATCGACTATCATACGGTCCCCCCCATCAAGTCATGTGTGGATGCCAAACCTAAATGTACAGGCTTCCAAAGGCGAAGAGAAAGAAGCCTATCGACATGATAACGTTGACGTTGAAAAACGCCACGTTTATCCTGGACAGATTATCTGGCTTAACCAGAAAGTGCTCATAGGCCAGGAGGGCCGCGGCCAAGGTGAGGCCGGTCCAGTATGGCCACGACAGCGCCAGTCTCATTCCTAAAGCTGCCAGCAGTGCGACCACTACTACGTGGCAGAGTGCCGACAACACCAGCGCCGTCGGCACTCCAAAACTCTCCGGCACCGACTTAAGGCCGTGCGCCAGATCGAACTCTACACTCTGGCAGTCTCGCATTATGTCAAATCCGGACATCCAGAAGAGGACCGCCAGCCCCAACACCACCGGCTCCCACGCCAGCTGTCCGGTCACGCCGAACCACGCTCCCATGGGTGCGCCGCTGCCGGACACGCCGATGGTGAAGTTATAGGCCCAGGTGAAACGCTTGAGGAAGGTGAAAAAGGTAAGAATGACTACCGCGATGGGAAATAGGGTCACGCACAATGGGTTGAGCTGCCACGCCGCCAGCAGTAGGACTCCAATGGCCGCCGCGTTTATGGCAACTACCTCTCTGAAGCCCAGCCGTCCCTGCACCATAGGGCGGTCCATTGTCGTAGGATTGATAACATCATACTTGTAGTCCACGAGGCGGTTCATGTTCATGCCGTAGGTGCGGGCCGCAACCATCGCCACGGTGATCCAGAGGAAATTGTGCAGCGTGGGAACGCCGTGCGACGCCAGCACCATGCCCAAATAGGCGAAGGGCAGCGTAAACAGAGACTGCTCTATACGCACGTTCTCCAAAAGGGCGGCGACCTTATTAACCAAGGTTAAGGCCAAGCTCCCGCCATTTTCGGTTCACTCGCTCCACTACGTCTTTGTCCATCACGATATCGTCGGGCCACGGCCTGGTATGGCCGTCCATCGGCCCCTTCTTGGTGGCGTCAATGCCCACTTTCGAGCCGTAGTGGGAGAAAGGCGAGGAATGGTCCAGGGCGTCGAGCGGGCCATCCACCATCACAAAGTCCCGCCTTGGGTCAACGTTGTTGGTCAGTCTCCACAGCACTTCCCTAAGATTGCGCACGTCGACGTCGGCGTCAACCACCACCATCATCTTGTTGAGGCTCATAAGCCCCATGCCCCACAATCCGTACATGACCTTTCTGGTCTGGCCCGGATATGACTTCTTGACCGAGACAATGACCAGATTGTGAAAGCCGCCCTCATATGGCATGCTCATGTCGACCACCTCCGGATGCAGCACCTTGATGATGGGCAGAAATATGCGTTCGGTGGCAGTGCCCATGTAGCAGTCCTCCATGGGAGGCTTGCCCACGATGATGGAGGGATAAATAGGACTTTTCCGTCTTGTAACCGCGGTAAGGTGGAAAACGGGATACTCATCCGGAAGGGAATAGTAGCCGGTGTGGTCGCCAAAAGGCCCCTCGAGGTGGCGTTCCAGCGGGTCTACATAGCCCTCAAGAACGATCTCGGCATGGGCCGGCACCTCCAGGTCCACCGTAACCGCCTTCACAAGCTCAACCCGGGACCTGCGGAGCCAGCCGGCGAACAGGAACTCGTCTACCATAGGGGGCAAGGGAGCGCTTCCGGTATAGATAGTAGCTGGGTCGCCTCCAAGCGCGATGGCTACCTCCAACCGGCGCGAGCCGGCTTCGCCGTGGCGGTAGTGCTCTGCGGCCACCTTATGTATGTGCCAGTGCATGCCCAGCGTGCGGTCGTCGTACACCTGCAGACGGTACATCCCGACGTTGCGCCTGCCCGTCTCCGGGTCACGGGTTACCACAAGGGGAAGAGTGATGTACCTTCCCCCGTCCTGAGGCCAGCACTTTAATATAGGAATGTCCGCTAGCGACGGCTCGTTTGTCTCGACAACTTCCTGGCAGGGCGCGTCTGAGACGATCTTGGGACGAAAGCGAGCTACCTCGGTGAGCCGTCCCAGCTTTTGCAGCCCATCCATTATTCCACCCGGCGGGTCCATCTTCAGCAGGCCGGCTACCCTGTCGCCCAGCTCATCCAGTCTGTCAACGCCCAAGGCCCAGGACATCCGCTCCTCGCTCCCGTACATATTCATCAGCACAGGCATAGATGAGCCGCGCACGTTCTCAAAAAGCAGGGCCACGTTGCCAGTGTTAGCCTTGCAGACGCGGTCCGTTATCTCCGTGATCTCAAGCTCGGGGTCCACCTGGGCCTTGATCCGTTTTAGCTGCCCTCTCTTTTCCAAAAAGGACAGGAATTCCCGCAGGTCTTTATAGGCCATAGCAGCTTGCTTCAATCCTCACCCGGTACGTTGACCGGCGGTATCGATGATATCAATTGGAAAGAGAATTACTCAAGTGTGGCAAGTATAATGCAGTGACGATGGCAGTTTCAAGAACACACCACTGCTACACGTAGACAATCGGCAAATTGACTCTCCAGATAGCAGAGGATATCATTCTTTCGAAAGATACCCTGCGACGTACAGACGTAGGTTCGTAGCGAACCGGAGAACAATCTGCATTTACGTCCGCTTAATTACTATCGAGAACACTCATGAAACAGCGGGAAGAAAGCTTTTGAGCATAATCTGCGACTTCGACGGCACCATAACCAACGACGACGTGGCGGTGGCTATGCTGACTGCCTTTGGCACGGGCGATTGGGTGCGTTGGTATCACGCCTACCTGGACGGCGAACTCTCGCTGGAAGAGTCTCTGAAGCGTCAGTTCGAGTCCGTGCGGGCCACGAAGCGCCAGTTGTTGGAATTCGTACATACGAACACTACCATCAGGCCCGGGTTCGCGGAGTTCGTCGAGTTTTGCCAGGCACGCGGTATGCCGCTGGTGATCGCCAGCGTGGGCCTCGACTTTTATATCCGCGCCGTTCTGAAAGAGGCTGGAATTAGCATACCGGAGCTTGTGTGCGGCAACGCCCGTTTTTCCGGAGGCCGCCTGCATATATCGTATCCCGATCTGGGCAGGGATGGCCTGGCGGCTGGCATCGACCTCAAGGAGCGCACGGTTGAGCGCCTGCGCGAGGGGGACCGCACGATTGCCTACATCGGCGACGGCTTTCCGGACTTCCCCGCCGCTCGCCGCTGCGACTTCGTTTTTGCCAGGCACAACCTGGCCGATAAATGCCGTGAGAACGAAGTCGGGTACCTGCCGTTCGATGACTTCTACGACGTGTTGGACGGCCTGGAAAGGTTTAATGCCGTGCCAGGACTGGCGCAATAAGACTAGCGAGGGGAGGTTGTCCTCTCCTCTCGCTTAACGCACTTTGCCTACCCGAAGCCGCGGGAGAAGTTGCCGATATCCGATACCGGCCCTTACGGTATTAGCACCACCTTGCCAAAGGCCTTCCTATCTTCGAGATGGCGGTGGGCCGCCGCCGCCTCGCTTAGCGGGTAGGTGCTGTCGATGACTACCTTAAAGAGGCCCATCTTGATCAACATCATGAGCATCTCTATCTGGCCTCTAACCTCGACCATCCTTTCGTTCCTGAGGGTGCCAAAGCCAAACCGGATGGCAGAGATGCCGCGCTGGCTTAAATAGTCCTGCCCCACTTCAGGCACTTCACCTCCGGTGCGACCTATCGACACCAAACGCCCACCGGGGGCCATGGCTTCCAGGCTTTTTTTGTACACCTCGCCGCCAACCGACTCCAGCACCACGTCCACGCCTTTTCCGCCGGTGGCCTTCTTTGCCTCCTCCACGAGGTCTTGAGTAGTATAATTTATCGCTACGTCGGCCCCTAACTCCAGAGCCTTCCGGCATTTTTCCTCGCTGCCGGCCGTCGTGACGACTTTCCCGCCGTCCTTGGCTATATACTTGGCTATTTGGATAGCTGCCGTACCCACGCCGCTTCCGCCAGCCTGTACCAAAGTGTGTTCAGTACTCTTCAACTCGGTCGCCTCTTTTAAGCAGTACCAGGCGGTGCCAAAGGTCACCGGCACGCACGCGGCGGCCTCAGAGCTGACACCGTCCGGTATTTTGGCTGTTGAGCCTGAAGCAATTGTCGTATATTCTGCATAGCTTGGCCCAAAGAACGCGACCCGCTGTCCCACCGAGCGGTCTTCTACGCCCTCGCCTACGGCGGTGATGGTACCTGCGCCGTCCAGCCCAAGAGCGATAGGGAAAGTGGGTGTACCCCCTCCATAGCGTCCGGAGCGGCGGCCAACGTCGGCGAAGTTCATAGACACCGCCTCTACCTTTATCAGCACCTCACCCGGCTTTGGCTGCGGGTCCGGCGCGTCCTCATATTTGAGGACGCTTGGGTCGCCCAACTCGTGGATGCGTACAGCCTTCATAATTCCTCCTTACTTTTCTGTCAGCGTATCGTCCCGATTACCCCACTCGAGCGGTTTCTTTTGAGGTTACCTTGGTATGCGCTATCGCGCCTGATCAAAGTGCTCAGAAGGATGCTCAGTGTCTGAATAGTTTAAGACATAAACTGTATCAGCGCCAGCGTTTTTCATAGTTAGGAAAAAATTAGCTGGTATTAGTCACAACACGGCCACGCCCAACACTAACTTAACCGGTTTCTCTCCCGGGGTAAGTTCTTTAACGCCATGAGGCAGGGGCTCGCCCAGGTCACGACGCGCTTGAATAGCAAGGGCTATGACCTCCTAAATATCGTCCATGAGAGCTTCGAGAGTATCGCTAACACACCAGCACCCCTGCAGCGCTGGAGCCTCAGCAAGAAATCCACCCTCTTGCCATGGCTTTATTACTACCTCTACTTGATATGTCTTCACCTGAACATACCTCCATCCTTATTGACGTCGAGGAACTGGCACTTGCACATTGACGGTGAAGCCCAATTCCTTTTCCTGTGAAATATCTAGCCCGTCCTCTAAATATCCCTCAAGATGCAGTTCAATGGCCGCCTTAATGTTGATAAGGGCCTCCCCAACGTTTTCTCCCTGAGAAAAGCAACCTGGAAGACTGGGCACGTCAACCCAGTACCCACCTGCCTCCGCTTCGTGCAGCACCGCTGCTAATCGCAGATCATTTATTTCATAGCCCTACAAGCCTCGATATGCATCTTTGCGATGCCGCACTCGGAATATAGTCACTACTTTTGCCTTTTCATCCAGGTGAAAGAGGATCCTATATTCACCGCTTTCGACTCTGTAAGCATCCTCTTCGCCCTTTAATGGCTTTATGTCTTGAGGCCTGGGGTTATCTTCTAGTGAAAAAATTTTGCTATTGACTTGCCCGCGAATGCGAGGATGCCGTCGAGATATCTCCCGTACTGTTCTGTGGAGAATTCTGGTCTGATAGTTCACTCTCTTCTTGCTCCAGTTCAGCCAAGAACTCACGGAAGGGACGCGACGGCTCGCCTTTAACCTCTCGATAAGCTGCTATGTCCTCTTCGTCCTCACATTTCTCAAGCCAGTCTCTTAACGCTTCTACTACCACCTGTCTTATGCTTAAGCCACGCTCAATGGCAATTATTTTCACAGCCTTGCAGAGCGCCTCGTCGCCCAAGTCTACGGTAATCTTGGTTCCTATACCTGCCATAGTTTATTACCTCCACTAGTATGGTAAACAGATGCCATAAACATGTCAAACTGGTTTTATGGGAATATGGGGCTTGAAGCCCAGGAAGTTCCGCAGCAGGTCCTTGCCCACCACCGTCATTATGGACTCCGGATGGAACTGGACGCCCTCCACTGGGAGCTCTTTATGGCGCACACCCATGATGATCCCACTTTCGCTCCAGGCCGTGACCTCCAGGCAGTCGGGCACGGTATCAGGCATTATGGCCAGGGAGTGATAGCGAATGGCCTCGAAGGGGTTCGGGAGGCCGGCGAAAACGCCTTTGCCGTCGTGCGTGATCAGAGAAGTCTTGCCGTGCTTGATCTCACCCGCTCTGCCCACCACAGCGCCGTAGGTATAGCCGATGCACTGGTGCCCGAGGCATACCCCCAGAATGGGAGTCTGCTCCCCAAACCGGCGTATGATGTCGTTGGAGATGCCGGCCTCCCTGGGTGTGCCCGGACCTGGCGAGATGATTATGCCCTCCGGAGCCATCTCCGTTATGTCCTCCAGTGTGATCTTGTCGTTGCGGACGACTCTAACCTCCTCGCCAAGCTCAGACAGGTACTGATAGAGGTTATAAGTAAAGCTGTCGTAGTTGTCTATGAGCAGCAGCATAAAGGAGACTCCTCCATCTAATTTAATAAAGCATCCAACCTGCTTTGTGAGATCTTAACGCATAAGAACAGGTATTGGCGTCGCACAGCCGCCGCGCCCAAGGTTCTTAGTGAAGCCTAGCCAGTGGGAAGACAGCCGTGGTATCGTCATTTCTGTCACCACTCCAACAACACGACCAGACTTATCAAGTAAGGGTGCTCCGCTGTCCCCCGGAAATACGTCGTTTGTAAAATACAAGCCATCCTCCAAGTAGCCGCCTCCCCTATCGCCCTCAGCAGAGCGCTGGCCTATCGTCCTCCCCCTGGTGTGGATCGGGAGCCTACGGCTGGCGTCTCCAGGTAGCGGAAAAGCTCCGATTCCGATGACAGGACCACGGTGGTGTTGGTTTTCAGGAACTCCTTATAGGCATCGAGGCTCCTGAGAAAGGTGTAGAACTCGGGGTCTTGCTCCAGGGCCTCAGCATAAATTCTTATGGCCTCGCTTTCTCCCTCGCCTCGTAGTATCTCGGATTGCTTCCTCGCCTCAGCCAGGATGATGGTCTTCTTCTTATCAGCCTCAGCCTTGATCTTCAGTTCCTCTTCACCTCCCTCCGCCCTAAACTTTTTCGCCTCTCGTTCCCGTTCCGCCCTCATCCTGCCGTATATGCTGTCCACCACTTGAGGGGGGAAATCGGCCCGCACAATGCGCACGTCCAGGAGCTCAATGCCAAACTCCCTAGCCTGCTTAGAGGCCCCCTCGGTGACCGCAGCCATTAGGCGTTCCCTGGCCTTGGATATAATGTCCGATTGGGTGTGAGAAGCCACCTCTTTCTTTAGCTCACCTGAGATGATCGCCCCTACCCGGTTATCAACGCCAGCCTCGTTTCTTACGGTCTGGAAGACCTTGAGTGGATCAACTATCCTGTACCTGGCGTAGGCATCGATGACCAGGTTCTTCTTATCGCTGGTAAGTATGGATAGAGGAGGCGAGTGAAAGCGCAGCACCCTCTTGTCCAATCGTGTGACCTCCTCAAGAAAAGGAGTCTTCACGTGGAGGCCAGGTTCCAGGACTGACCTCTTGTACTGGCCAAACTGGGTAATGATAGCCTGCTCGGTAACATCCAACACGTACAGCGCCTGTAGCCCCATGAGGGAGACTGCCACCAGGATCACTAGTATTCCAGTAGTTCCTACTCTCATCTTTTTGCAACCTCTTGTTTAGCTAGATTTCTGGCCCTATCTTCCGGTGGAGGGCGCGGGAACCGGCCCTGCATCTTGCAACGGCAGGAGCTGAAGCAGGCCGCTCCCAGCGTCGGGGGCTAGGATAAACTTCTTGATGCTGGGGAGCACCTGCTCCATAGTCTCCAGGTAGAGCCTTCTCCGGGTCACATCCCGAGACTTTTTGTACTCGGCCAGGACACTGAGAAACCGCGCAGAATCTCCCTGTGACCCGGCTATCCTGGCAGCCTTAAAGGCCTCTGCGGCCCGGATCATCTGCTCCGCCTCGCCCTGTGCCCTGGGGACTATATCAGCCTCGTAAGCCTTGGCCTGGTTGATGAGCTGCTCCTTCTCCTCTTTGGCGCTGACCACGTCCAAAAAGGCGGCCTGGACGGGATCCGGGGGCTTGATGGTCTGGAGCTGCACTCGCTCGATGAAGATCCCAGCCCCGTAGCTGTCGAGCAAACTCTGGAGAAGCTCCCGGGTCTCAGTTTCTACTGCGGCCCGTTCCAAAGTCAGGATATCATCAAGGTTACGGCTCCCCACCACCTGGCGCAGGGCCGCCTCCGTGACATCCCTAAGGGTCTTGCCATCAGGTTTGTCTCTGATGATGGGGACTCGTTCCGGGTCGCCCGGATCGGAGATGTTGAAAAGAAAGGCAGTTATGTCCTTGATACTGTACTGCGCAATAAGTTCCACATCCACGATGTTTTCGTCCCCGGTGATCATCAGGGCCTCCTCAGGGTTGGACCTAATCCTGACCGACTGGCCCGGAGGGGTCTTACGAAACCCCACCTGCACTTCTCTTACCTCTTTTACCTTGTGTATATCTAATTCCCCGATAGGAGAAGGGGGTCGCCAGTGTAGTCCCTCCACTACAGGGGCTTGAGGCAGCCCAAATATCCTGACCACGGCCTGAGATGCTGTGTCCACCTGATAGACACCCGTCGCCAGCCACACCCCAAGAGCTATAACCGGGATTACGCCACGCCCCAGGCCTCCGATAATGGGTAAGTTCCGGCCGCTGTTACCTCCCATTGAGCCCATAGCTCTGAGCAAAGCCTCTAACAGTGACCTTCCGCCCGGCCCCTCTGGGGGCCAGGGAAAGTCGAATTCGCCTCTTGCTCTCCCCATACATTCCTCCTTTACTTCTTGCCTGCTACAGATTTCCGGAAGTCGTCTTCAATTATGCGTATACGCCATTTTTATTGGGCGAAGCTCACCTCGCCTCTGACGCGGTCAACTACAGCGACTTACCCCCTCGCCTGAAACCTGCTCTCGGCCTCCTCAATAGCCCTGAGGAGGGCGCGAGCCTTGTTTATCGTCTCCTCGTACTCGTTTGCCGGAATGCTATCCGCCACTATCCCTCCACCCGCCTGTACGTGTGCGACCCCATCCTTCAGGGTAATGGTACGGATGGTGATGGCGGTGTCCAGGTTGCCGGAGAAGCTTATGTACCCCACACTTCCGGCGTAGGGTCCCCGCTTGTCCGGCTCCAACTCCGCGATGATCTCCATCGCCCTGATTTTCGGAGCGCCCGAGACCGTGCCCGCAGGAAAACATGCTCTAAGAGCATCGAAGGCGGTAAGGTCGTTCCGAAGCTTCCCCCGCACGTGGGATACGAGGTGCATCACGTGGGAGTAACGCTCTACCTCCATGAGCTGCGTCACCTGCACAGTGCCAGGCTGGCTGACCCTGCCCACGTCGTTGCGGCCAAGGTCCAGCAGCATGATATGCTCGGCACGCTCCTTCTCGTCCGCCAAAAGCTCCTGCTCCAGAGCGATATCCTCTTCCTCAGTCGCCCCCCGCCTTCGCGTGCCGGCGATAGGATGGTAGTCCATTTCTCCGTCTTCAACCCGGACCAGCAATTCCGGTGAGCTGCCGATAATGTGAAAATCGTCCAGGTGGAGGAAATACATGTACGGCGAGGGGTTGACCGTACGGAGCGCGCGGTAAATAGAAAGTGGACTCGCGGAGGTCGGTCTGGAAAGGCGCTGGGAGAGCACAACCTGAATGACGTCGCCGGCGTAGATATACTCCTTGGCCTGAAGCACCATCTTATCGTACGCCTCTCTGCTCATGTTTGACGTCGGCTCCCGACCCTGGCACTCTGCCCCATCTCGCTCACCAAGGTAATGGGCCGCCTTCAGCGGACGGGCCAGCCTGGCTACCACCTCCTCTATCCTGGCCACCGCCTTTTGATACTCCAGCTCCAGCTCCTCTCCGACGTGGACGTGGCTTACTATCTTGATGTTATGCTTGAGATGATCAAATACCAGAATGGTGTCCACCAGCATGAAGATGGCTTCCGGCACTCCCAGCACGTCTTTATCCGGCGATGGCAGCTCTTCGAAATAGCGGGCTAGCTCCCAGGCCAGATATCCCACCGCGCCGCCATGGAACCTGGGCAGTCCATCCACCGGAACCAGCTTGTAATTACTTATCTCCTTCTCGATCTGAGATAGAGGGTCCTCACCTTTCCCGGCCTTCTTCCCATCCGTCCTGATAACCCTATACGGCTGGGTGCCCATAAAACTGTACCGGCCCCAGTGCTCGCCGCCCTCCACGCTTTCCAGCAAGAAGGAGTATTTGCCCCTGGCCGTCTTCATATACGCCGATACCGGGGTTTCCAAATCGGCGGGGACCTCACAGTATATGGGAATCAGATTTCCTCTGGATGCTAGCTTTTTAACTTCTTCTAAAGAGGGGTAGTACATGGTATTTGTCCTTCTTTTTATGTGTGTTGGTTTAGGTCCTCTCTTCTGTTACTGGTGCCCTTCGAAAGCCCCAGTGAACGTACCCATTTCCAGCCGTGAGTTCACCATTGTTCGAGCCTGTCAAGAACCTTATGCTAAAGAGACATTACGGGTTGGCAGTCCCTCAGCCTCAAGACGGGACAGGTCTACAAGCTTACTGGCGTTGTCCACATCAATTCCCGCCAGATTACCCTGCTCATCGAAATCGAGCACCACTCCCGGAGCTGCTTCTTTAGAGTCTGAGCTTGGCTTATGCGAAAGCTCTATATATAACGAATCAGTTTCTGCATAATAGTGAAATTTCACGCTGGTTGTCCTTAGAGTTATTCTTTTCATCAGGAACCGGAGTCTTTGCCTGTCCCCCTGAATGGGCGAAATGCTCTCCGAACCAAGGTTATTCCTTTCCATCAGGAACCGTGAGTCGTTGCCTGAGGCTCTCGAAGGCATCGACGATGACTGCCTCCTCTAGCCTTAACGGTTCTTACCTCTACGCTCTGACAGCTTAGGAAGTAAGTCCCATTCTCCTCTCATGAGCGCTTCCTTCTTCGCTCGACTCCAGCCCTTTACTTGATTTTCTGCCTCGTACGCGTGAACTATGCTTGCGAATTCACATGAATAAACCAGTTCCACTGGTCTCCTCTGAGCAGTATATCTACTGCCCATACCATCTTCGTGCTCTCTTATGCGGACAGCTAGCTCAGTGGTCGATCCGACATAGTAAGTACCGTCAGAGCATTTTAGTATGTACATCCAGGCCATTATCAACACAGTCCTTATAGTCGGTGGCCGGAGTGGGTTCCTTGAGGCTCTCGAAACCTGTAGTGAGGTTCTCGAACTAGGAATGGACGTCTGTTGCCACTACCCGCCGATGCCTTCGAGAGCCTCAGGCAACGTTTTCTCGCATCGTGTTCACTCTTCCAAAGGTCTTTTGAAAATGTAGATGTGACCGTAGATGAAGTCCACTAGCTCCCAACCTTGTTGCCCCAATTCTTCAATCACACTCATAGCTACGTCGGCCCACTCAGCGTCATCATTCCAAGCTAATTGTTCACCTTTGCGTACACTCTCCCAATCACGACCCGGATTTAGAGGCAAACGGGTAGGTTTCGACCCCCCATAAAACCACTTGGCCTCCATCATGAACCTTGTTTGATCAGTGCTTTTTGCAATGTCCCAAAACGGACCTCTTTCGTCTTGGCCTATGATGTCTCCCATCCCGTCCCCTAGCCAAGCTATCAGCCTTCTATAAGCCCATCTCTGCATTTCCGATCTCCTCTCGTATGAGAAACAGACGTTCCCTCGAGAACCTCAGAGAACGTCTTTCTACACCTCTACTCCGTATACCGCAGCCTCATCGCATCCCGCACTTCGTTCATTGTCTCTTCCGCGGTGACGCGGGCGCGGCTGGAGCCGTCACGCAGAATATCCTTTACATCATCCATGCGGACCTCGTACTCCCCCCTTCGCGCCCTGATCGGCTCAAGGAACTCATTCAGGGCCTTGGCAAGGCGGCGCTTGACCTCCACGTCCCCTACTGTTCCCGCCTTGTAACGCTCCTTTAGCTCGTTCACCTCATCCACATCTTTGTTAAAGACATCGTGGTATATAAAGACCGGATTGCCCTCCACGTGGCCCGGGTCGGTTGCGTGGATGCGGGTCGGGTCGGTGAACATCCTGCGGACCTTGTTGGTTACCTCGGCTTCGTCGTCTTTTAAGTAGATACAGTTGCCCAGGCTCTTGCTCATCTTGGCCTGGCCGTCTATGCCCACCAGCCGGGGCACTCGGCCCACAAGAGCGTCCGGCTCCGGAAACACCGGCGCAAACAGCCGGTTGAAGCGCCGGGCCACCTCTCGGGTCATCTCGATATGCGGCAGCTGGTCATCCCCTACCGGGACCAGGTGTGCCCTTGGTAACAGGATATCGGCCACCTGGCTCGCCGGATAGTTATAGAAGCCGAGGGACAGAGTCTTGTGCTCAGACTCCAGGCTTTCCATCTCAGATTTTAGCGTCGGATTTCGCTGGAGCCAGGACAGGGGCAGCACCATGCTCAGGAGCATGTGAAGCTCCGCGTGCTGCGGCACATAGCTCTGCACCTCGAAGGTGCTCTTTGCCGGGTCCAGTCCCACGGCCAGCCAGTCCAGAGTGACCTCTAAAACGGAGCTGCGTATACCATCGATATCATCCATGTGGTCGCCCAGGGCCTGATAGTCCGCGATAAGAAAGAAGCACTCGTACGATTCCTGTAAACGTACCCAGTTCTCCAGAGCGCCCACGTAATGCCCCAGGTGCAAGGCCCCCGTAGGGCGAATGCCGGTAAGGATACGCTTCTTGGTCTCCATGTTATTGTGTCTCCTTCGATATACAAAGCTTCGATTTACGAAAATGCTGGTCCGGACGGAACCCCAGGCCGAAGTATTCAACTGTCTCGGAGCTTGTGAGTTTTTGGTCCACCCGGGCTAAAGTCCGTCGGCGGCATCCCGATATTCATGCCCCAGCCTTCAGCCTGGGGTGCGAGCGGGGTTTTGTTCACAGCTACTAAATTAAGCACTATCCTTCCTGCTCCTGACACCAGCGATAGAGGGCGTCGTATACGGGAAATTCATCGTCAAGTATGAGGTGGTCGTTTTCATGCATTAGGTTAAACCCCTCTGCGATGGCCTTGAGCCCCGGCGAGTAGGGGCTGCTGCTCTCCTCTCCAGCGACGTCTGCGCCGTGGACGATAACCGCCAGCTTATGAAGCGCGGAATCGGTAAGACTAAAGGCGTCCAGCATCACCTCAAAGGTACACTTGTTCCCTATGTGGGTGTAGTCGGCGCCCTCAGCGTCAAAGGACTTTCCTTCCTGTTCACTGGCCGTTGTCAATACCTGTTCCGGCGGCACAAAAATGAACTCCGGCTCGGGGTCTACAAACCTAAGTATGAGCCACGGACATGCTACTCTGTCCACCTTAACCCGCTGCCTGGTAACCCATTTCATCGCTCCCTCCCCCTTTCTTTGATACTATCTAACTCGTCTTGTGGCTTTATGCCTCTGAAGACAAAGAACAACGATATGTCATAGATTATCTTTAGTCCACCACCAATTAAAAAAGGCAAGGCTAAAGATACATACTGAAGAGCATAACCCGACAAAGCAGGACTGAAGATAAGCGCGATAGAACGGGACATTGTGGTTATGCCGGCGGCCGCAGTCCGCTCCTCAGGTGCAACCACGGCCATCGTGTAAGACTGCCTCGTAGGCACGTCCATCTGAGAAAGCAGCTGCCTGGCCATGAATAACGCAACGCCCAGCCAAAGGTTGGGGGCCAACGGTATGCACATCAACAGTATATTGGAGGGTATATGGGTGAAGACCATGGTGTTGATAAGCCCAAACCGGTCCGCAAGCCTTACTGCCGCCGCGAATGATAGGGCAGACAAAAGATTTCCCATGAAGAACAGGGGTCCAAGGAATCCCAGCGGCACGCCAAACTTTAGATTGAACCACAAGGACAAAAGGCTTCCGATTACAAAGCCGCCTGCAAGAGAGTCCAGACCAAAAAGCAGCGACAGCTTGGTGATTATCCCTCGTGTTCGCGGGGTCATCGTATGTCTTATGACACCTGCTCTGGGCACTTCGATAGAGGCAGATAGTCTTAAAGAGGTAAACATTACCGCGAGGCCGGCTAACATAAGGAAAGCGTACATGGGACGATAAGAAGCAAGCCTATCGAGGCCAATGGTATTCAACAGTATGTCCGGCAGTCCACTGACCAAAGCTCCGGCTGCTGCAGCCGTAGTCCCAACGGTGTTATAGTGGCCAAATAGCTGGTTTCTAGATCTATCGGGGCCGGTTTGCGCCAGCATAGCCTGCTCGATACTCAAGAAGGGGCCGGCCTCGCCGCCGCTCGCGCTAAGAGAGCCGGTGAGAGCGGCGACCAGCAGCAATAGGGGCTCGGTAGTAACCAGAAAGAGCGCACCCGATAACGCTAGCAGCGCCGCACAAATCGCAAGAAATCTGCGCCTGCCAATCCGATCGGCGTATATGGTACCGACAAGTGTAGCGGCAGCCCCACTTCCGACGATCGCGGTTACGATAACGCCGATAAAGAAGGAGTCCAGGCCAACGTCTTTCAGGTATACGCCCAGCATGACGCTGAGGTAGCTATAACAGAACATCCTGATGGCCCGCGACGTGAAGATCAGCTTGGCGTCTCCGCTACTTCCGGAAGGCAACATCAGGCTGCTCCTTCGCCAGGACGCTGGCTATCAGGATATTTATTTGAGGTCCGAGTACCTGGCAGCAGGCTCCGTCGAGTACACACCATCGAGGAAGCGCCAAAGACAGTCCAGTGCGACGTCTGCAGCCTGAAGAGCCGACTCAGCCTCTGCATCGGTCCGGCAGTTGCTCACCACTATCTCTTCCTCTGTGGCAGAATGAGCTATATCCGCCTCGAAGTGTACGGTGAAGAAAGAGATATCCCGCGGGCTATCTATTCCATAGAACTTCTTAAGCCCTGCTATTTTCTGCTCGGCCACGCCCGGCACCTGGGCCTCATAAGCGAAAAGGGCAGCCATGCCGTCCTGGAAGGAGCGCGTATCGCAAATCTCCCTGTAAGTACCGAGCAATTCCTTTGTAGCCGCGAGAAGTTCCGCGTTCTCCACCTCCTCGCGGCTAACGCCCAGGGCACTGGCGAAGCGCAGCCATAGTGCGGTATGGTTATCATCGCCATACTCCTCATCCCAGATATTCTGCAGGATGTGCTGACGTACGGGCATGTAGGGGCAGCGCGAGTGCACTGCGCTCAGAAAAGTGGGAAAAGCGAACTCAAAGTGGTAATACTGCTTTGCATACTCGCGCAGAGACTCCACCGGAAGGGTACCCGCATTCCATGCCTGATAAAAAGGGTGCTTGAGCAGGCTTTTCTCCTCAATCATACTGTGAAGTTGCTTGGACAGCGCCAATGTATCCATAACCGTCTCCTTCGATAAACTAGATTTGTCGAAATCTAAATTGCTGCGAGGCTCAATTGACCATCGCGTAAAAAAAGACCCTCCCCCAAGGGGCGAAGGTCTTTCGCGGTGCCACCCTTTTTGACCGCGGGACTGCGCCGCCATCTCCAAACAGGTATAAAAGGCGTATTCAGCCTGCTATACCACCGGCCATGATAACGGTGCCGCTCCGGCAAAGCCTACTAAGGTTGAGGGCAAAGTCTCAAGTTGCAAGGAATACGCCGCTTGCGACTAGCACCTGGTCTCTTTTCGGTTCGCAGCTCCCAGGCCCATTCAACCACCGCGCAGTTATCGGCTCGCACCTTACCCGACTCTCTGGAAACTCGCTTGAAGCCTACTATTCCTGTTCAACGCCAAGAATAATCAATATGAAGGGACTATACCAGTAAGCAATATTCGTGTCAATAGTTCGTATTCACTCATCTAAAATGTTACTGAAAGAGGTATGGTTAACTCAGCTAAGAATGTTACTGAGGGGAACATGCCGATTGACGAAAAGATGACCGTGAATGAACGACGGAAATACCTTAATCTTATGAGCCCGCGTTATCATAAG
>SHYC01000012.1 GCA_009693005.1 Dehalococcoidia bacterium
TGGGTATAGGTCCTTCTCCATCACCTAACCTGAAAATAGACGCAAAATAGAACCAAGAAGGAGGACGATTCAATGAAATGGTACAAATACGGGTTATTGTTATCTACTGTAGCTATTGCCATGCTCACAGTAGTTGCTTGTAGTGGGGCCAAAGCCCAAGGCTCTTCTCCAGGCTCCCAGGTTATGGAGAAAAAGGGTGCGGACGCCGCGATGGACAAAAAAGACGGCGCCATGGAGAAGAAAGATGGGGATGCGATGCCTGGAGAGAAGAAGGACGGCACCGCGATGGACAAGAAGGATGATTCCATGATGAAGCTGCCCGATCTTATCAGAGCGGCCCATTTTGTCGACTCTTCACCGACGCATGGTGACACGACGGCCCAGGCCCCCGAAAAGATAATGATCAACTTCAATTTTACCTTGCATGAGGTATCCTCCATCG
Organism: Dehalococcoidia bacterium; assembly: GCA_009693005.1. GTDB lineage: Bacteria > Chloroflexota > Dehalococcoidia > SHYD01 > SHYC01 > SHYC01. The sequence continues at coordinate 443 of SHYC01000012.1, forward strand.
CGGTTACTAAAGATGCGAAGCCTGTAGAGACCGGCAAGGTCGTCTTAGCGCCAAATGGACTATCCATGTCCACTAATATCCCTAAGCCGGCTGGAAACGGCCTCTATTTGGTGGCCTACAAGGCCTGCTGGCCCGACCGCTCCTGCCACGAGGGACAGTTTGGGTTTGTTGTAGATGACATGAAGAAGATGTCTTATCAGGACATGACCGGAAAAAATGAAGTGCTTGTATCTATGAAGGACCTCAAGTTTAGTCCTTCACATCTGATAGTATCAAAAGGGACTAAAGTGGTCTGGAAGAATCAAGAATCAACGGTGCACTTCGTCAACTCCGACCCCCATCCCAGCCACAACGTTCTTCCCAGTTTGAACTCCCTGACCATTAAAATGGCGGAGGACTACTCCTACACCTTTACCGCAGCGGGTGAATGGGGATTTCATTGCAGCGCTCATTATCCGGACGGTATGGCAGGTCGCATTATTGTTGTGTAAGCGTCCTATGATACTTTAATGTAATGGTAAAGCAACGGTGTGGGGTACTATGAAATTATGAGAGCAATTACGGTACTTATTGGGGTCGCGCTGCTTCTTACAGCGTGCTTCAATGAGTCTACGGGTGGTAAAGGGACGGCGCAGGCACTAGATCGAGAGACAGACGTCTATCAAACACCGGCGTCTATCTCCGCGCCCGAAATTATGTACGTAACACCTCCGAAAAGCTCTTCATCTCAAGGTGGCTATGAAAGCTACTACCTACCGCTATTGCTAGACCCTGAGTTCTTTGATAATACTTCAATCATTGATAGCATCGGCGCTGAGGGTGATCTGAGATTTGTCCCGGTCCTCCTGGATACGATGAACTCTCCAAACGCGTTTGTCTGGGTCCATGCGATAGCCCAGGCCCTGAAAAATTTGACCGGCCAGGAATTCGGCTACGACTGGGGCGCATGGGTTGAGTGGTATGCCAGGCAGCCTGTTGAGCCAGTCGCTGGATATATCGGCTGGAAGGGCGAATACCTGGGATTAGTAGACCCTAAGTTTAAAGAGTATCTCCACGAGGGGGTAAAACACCGTATCCCAATAGATAAGATAGTTTGGGGTGGAGTACGTAAGGATGCGATACCGGCTCTTACGAACCCCAAGATGATAGACCCGCAAGACGCCGGCTATTTAACCCCTGAAGAGCCCGTGTTTGGGGTGTCGATCAACGGCGATCACCGGGCCTATCCTCTACGGATCATGGACTGGCATGAGCTATTCAACGATGTGGTGGGAGGCGTTCCCGTTTCGCTGTCGTACTGCACTATGTGTGGGTCGGGGATTTTATATGATACAACCCTAAACGGCAAGACGTATACTTTTGGCTCCTCTGGGCTGCTCTACCAGAGCAACAAACTGATGTATGACCGCCAGACCAATAGCCTTTGGAATAATTTGATTGGTGAACCGGTGTTAGGAGACCTGGCGGACAGTGGACTCAAGCTCACTCCCCTGCCTGTCACTCTTAGCCGCTGGTCAGACTGGCTAGCCATGCACCCCAATACTAGAGTATTGAGCCTGGACACCGGCCACAAGCGTGAATATGTGCCCGGTAAGCCGTACGGCCCCTACTTTGCCAGCCCTAATACGCTGTATCCGGTGACAAAACGCAGCGACCGCCTGGGCACCAAGGACTGGATATATGCGATCACCCTACAAGGTGTGCCTAAAGCCTATCCTCTGATAGCGCTACAGGAGAACGGGGTCTTGAACGATACCTTAGCCGGAGTGCCTTTGGTGCTGGTCTCTAGAACTGGGAGCAAAGAGGTGCGAGCCTACTCCAGAGGCCAACACAGGTTTGTAGCAACTTCAGAGGCGACCGTTCTGGAAGATGAAGCCGGTCATGGCTGGCGAACAACAGAAGAGGCCCTTATGCCTACACAGGATAGTGGTGAAAAGCTGGAGCGACTGGCTGGCCACCTAGCCTACTGGTTCGGGTGGTACGTCTTCTTCCCGAATACCTTGGTGTATGAAAAGTAGGAAGCGAGTCCGGGGTGTCCAGAGAGGGCGCAGGATACGCCTCTCACCCCTTGCGGGGGAGAATTAAAGTGGCGGTATCCTCGCTCCGCATCTGTCGGGTTATTTCGAAGCTCTCGTTCCGTGTCGAACAACCCCCCATCCTAACCTTCCCCCGCAATTGGGGAAGGGACAAACACGTGCGCGCCTCAGCGCGGGAACAGCCGATACCGGCAGGGGCTGACCTGCGTGTCTGCTGTGACATGTACCTCTCCCCGCCGATCAGCATAACATCAGCAGGTGACCGTTCAATACTTGTAGCGGTAGTATACTGCCATTAGCGATAAAGAGGCTCGGGCCATGGCTGAGGCTCTTGGTCATAGCTATCTGGGCACTATTGGTCTACTATTTGAGGCATACATGAGCCGGCGGTTGGACTATGAAGAGCTGGAGGAGGCTGTGGCTGACGCTAGTAAGGTCCTCTGGCTCTCGACTGAAGTGGTAACTGAGTTGCTTAGAAGAGCACGAGAGGTGGAAGAATGAAGAAAGAATACGTAGTAGGCTCGCGGCTTCCGGAGAACCTGGTACGTGACCTGGAAATGATAGAAAATCTGGAGCAGACTGACCGCTCGACTACAGTGCGTAAACTGCTTTACAGCGCTGTCGGTGAATGGAAGCGTGACCACTTTGCCCGCCAATATGCCGCGGGCAAGATGTCTCTGGCAAGAGCCGCCGAAGAGGTTGGGGCATCCCTGTGGGAGATGATGGACTACGTGAGACAGCAAAAGCTCCCAACGCAGTATGATGCAGATGATCTTAAGAAAGACCTGGATGCAGTGCTGGCCAGGCGAAGAGGTTAGCGTTCTTAGTAGAAATAACCGGTAGTTGGCCGATACTTACCTATAGCCCTGCAGCAGGGCTATAGGTAAGTATGAACTCTTATACAGAAACGGCTACTGCCACTTTTCTCGCCTTGGCCCGCTCATCAGCTTTCAGGATCTCCTTGCGTAAGCGGTAGCTGGAGGGCGTTATCTCCACCAGTTCGTCGTCGTTGATGAAGTCCAACGCCTGCTCCAGGCTCAATTTGGTAGGTGGGGTCAAGCGGACCTTTATGTCAGCGCTTGCCGCCCGGACATTGGTCTGCTTTTTCTCCTTGCAAATATTGACCACCAGGTCTTTCTCACCGGAGTGAAGGCCGACGATCATCCCTTCGTACACAATAGTGCCGGGATCGATAAAGGTGATCCCGCGCTGCTGAGCGTTTGCCAGCCCGTAGGTCACCGCGACACCCTCTTCATGCGCCACCAGGGCGCCGTTGCGGGTGCTGCGCAGTTCGCCTGCCCAAGCCCGGTACCCCAGAAGCAGGCTGCTCATCGTCCCGTTGCCGGCCGTCAAGGTCAGGAATGCGTTGCGAAATCCGATGAGTCCCCTGGTTGGGATGGTGTACTCCAAACGGACTCCGCCGCTGCCGTCGTGACGCAAGTCTTCCATGACTGCTCCACGCTTGGAAAGGGCCTCTGACAGCGGGCCGATATACACCTCCTGAGTGTCCAACACCAGGTGCTCGAAAGGCTCGTGGACCCGTCCGTTGACCATCTTGGTGATTACCTCGGGCTTGGATACCTCCAGCTCATAGCCTTCGCGCCGCAGCACCTCGATTAGGATGCTCAGGTGAAGCTCACCACGTCCGGCGACCGTGAAAACATCCGCCTCCTCGGTATCCGATACCCGCAGGCTCACGTTGGTCTCAAGCTCGCGGTAGAGCCGCTCTCGGATCTGCCGCGAGGTACAGAAGCGGCCTTCGCGTCCACCAACGGGGGACGTGTTCACGCCAAAGGTCATACTTACTGTAGGCTCGTCGATTAGTATGATAGGCAGCGCCTCAGGTGCGTCGGCCGCAGCGATGGTGTCGCCGACGTTCACCTCATCGATACCGCTAAGGGCCACGATATCAGCCGCGAACGCCTCATCAACCTCCTGACGCTTCAGCCCCAGGAAATTGAAGACCTGATTTATCCGTCCTCTGATCTGCCGCCCATCGCGATCGATCCTCACCACCGAGTCACCCGGATGGACCGCGCCGCGAAAGATACGTCCGACGGCTATCTTGCCGCGATAGCTGTCATAAGCAAGCGTGGTAACCAGAAACTGAAGCGGACCTTCGATATCCACGTCAGGCGCAGGCACAACGTCCAGAATAGTCTTGAACAGCGGCTCCATTGAGACGCCAGGCTCGGCAAGGTCCGTGGTAGAGGTGCCGGCTTTTGCGTTGGTATATACTATGGGAAAGTCCAACTGCTCTGCATCGGTGGCCAGGGCGAGGAACAGGTCCTGGCTCAGTCCTATCACCTCCGCGGGGCGCGCCATGGGGCGGTCGATCTTGTTCACGACCAGAATCGCCTTCAACCCCATCTCCATGGCCTTTCTCAGTACGAAACGGGTCTGCGGCATCGGGCCCTCCACCGCATCCACCAGGAGCAAACAGGCGTCCGCCATATTCAGCACCCGCTCCACCTCGCCGCCAAAGTCCGCGTGGCCTGGAGTATCAATGATATTTATGCGCACGCCCTGGTACATAACAGCGGTGTTCTTGGCAAGGATAGTGATCCCACGCTCACGCTCCAGGTCGTTGGAGTCCATGATGAGATCGCCCACCTGCTCGTTCTCGCGGAAAATGCTGCTCTGCTTGAGCAGTGCATCGACCAGGGTGGTCTTCCCGTGGTCCACGTGGGCAATAATAGCGATGTTCCTCAGTGGTCTAATCAATCAGTTAGCATCCTTAACTCTAATAATAAGCATAATTTTTAAGCACGATAGACATTGTACCATATTCTTGGAAATGCTGAACGAACAGCAGCATCCCTGCGAATTGCTGCCAGTGAAGCTGGTCCTGAGGATCTCGAAGGGCCAGCCATGATGCTCACTCCCAGAAGCCTTGAGCCCTCTGCCATGTTCAACCTCTTCTGCAATACCCTGTTTAACACCTGTAGTCTTCTCTGCTCTCTCTGGCTCAATGTCAATCCTTCTTTCATGTACTGACATTATCACTGAACAGTTAACGACTGACATTTTCATAGACCATCAACACCCCTCACACATTACGATTGACAGTGTCTTCAGCCATTGATATAGTATTCTAATCCCTTCGGGATGGGTCTATCCGAGATGGAGAGATCAAGAAGCATATTAGGTGGGATATGCTAGATGAGCACCCAGGTAGGTGTAAAGGTGGGTCTTAATCATAGCGCTGCTGGACAATGGTTTCTGTCCGGCGGCGCTTTTTGTTTGGAATATAAGGAGGCAAGTTTGCGTATTGAGTGAGAGGCGCTAGCTGTTGGATCTAAGAAAAGGGAATCATTCGAAGGGACAAAGGGGAGGGTTCTTCGGTAGAGAGCCTGGCTATTGGAGTCCATGATAACGCTGTTTTTTTGGATGGTGGCCACTTGCGTAAGTAGGAAGCGCCAGCATCCCTGAGCATTACGAGCAGCCAGGATGCGTGGAGGAGGTGATGTACCTGGTCTGCATATTCGATAATCAGCGGCTTTGCAAGTACATAACGGGATCTTTGGAATATAGTAAATTGTGAGGATTACTTCATAGGAGGAATACTAATGTTCAAAAGCGAGTTTCATAGAGTTTCACTTGTTGCGGCTATCGGGGCGATGCTCTTAACCATGGCCGCGTGTGGGCCGGCGGCGCAGCCCGCTGAGCCGGCAGCAGGATCTGAAGTGAAGGCGCCCGATAAGCAGACTGCGGGCAGCCTGGAGGTGGCAAAGGTGAGGGGTGGAAAGCTGCTGGTGCATGAGGGTGGCTCCTTCGGCAACCCCAATGACCCCCACCTTGTCGCTACGTCCAGCGGTCGGGCCTACGCAGTTCCAGCCGCAAACGGCCTTCTGACAAGGGATATATGGGACCCGAAGGCCCCCATGGTGCCGGACCTGGCCAAGAGCTGGGAAGTATCTAAAGACGGGAAGAGCTACACCTTTAAGCTCAGGGAGGGGATAAAGTTCCATAACGTAGCGCCAGTCAACGGCAGGGAGTTCACCTCTGAAGACGCAAAGTATACTCTTTTGAGGCTGACCGCCGACCCCTCGGTTATCGTGGAGAAATGGAAGCCAAGATTTCAGCGTGCGGCAGAATTCCCCAAGTTCAAAAGCCTAGACACGCCTGACAAGTATACTCTCGTGGTGAACCTTACGGAGCCGTACGCTCCTATACTGGATATCATCGCTCATCCCGGCACCCTGGTAATCCCCAGAGAGTTCGTAGAGAAGTTCCCCGAGAAGATCATATTGGAGGGGATGGTCGGCACAGGGCCATTTATGACCACGGAGTTCAAGAACCAGCAAATAGCCGGATACAAGAAGAACCCCGATTATTGGAAGAAAGACCCTCAGGGTGGGCAATTGCCCTATCTAGACGAGCTTAGCCACCTATACTTTGCAGACGCCACGACCGCGCTAGCCTCCTTCCGGGCTGGCCAGTTAGACATCGCCTCGCCCACCACCAAGAGTATGATGGACAATGTGAAGAAGGACATACCAGGTGCTAAGACACTGATAACCCCCAAGGCGAGCCTGGCCAATTTCCGGTTTAACTCGAAGTTCAAGCCCTTCCAGGATGTAATGGTGCGAAGGGCGCTGCATCTAGTTGTTGACCGGCATCAAATTGCAGACCTGATCACCGAGGGGCTAGGAGTGGTCTCCGGTCCCGTGACCACACCGGTGTATCCCGAGGTAGCAAACACCATGGACTGGCTGTTACAGCAGCCTGGATACCGCAAGGACAAGGCCCAGGACATAGCCGAGGCCAAGCGACTGATGAAAGAAGCGGGCTACGAGGCAGGTTTTGAGCTTAGAGGTCTTTTCCCCGTTGGGAGTACGTCCGGAGATTTGGCGGCTATCCTTGCGGACCAGCTTAAGGTTCTCAACGTTAAGCTTAAACCCGAGCAGGTGGACTACGCAGGGCAGTGGGTCCCCCGCTCGACCAACGGTGAGTTCGAGATCAGCAACATGACCCACACGGTGTCCACCGATGTGGACAGTGTGCTGGCGGTACACGTCATGACTGGTGGTTCGCGGAACTATGGAGCCTTCTCCAGCCCCTCTATTGACGAATTGGTAAAGAAGACGCAGCTTGCAACAGTCGTGGAGGAGCGCAGGAAATACGCCCAGGAGGCAGAGAAGCTGATCTTAGAGGAAGCGCCTCTGATCTTTCTTTATACCAACACTACCCTCGTCATCGCTCAGCCGTGGGTCCACAACGCCGCCGATGGCCCTATCATCGGCCACAACGTGGCTATGTCTGAGAAGATCTGGGTAGACAAGCATTAAGCTTATTGGATTGAAAAATTTCTTTCCTAAATAATTTGGAATGAGTAGTCCGAGGGGTAGAGACGCCATATATGGCGTCTCTACCGTCCAAGGTGATGGGTCCTAGGACAACGTTTAGTTAACCACGTTGAGACGACGTGGGAAGGAGCCAGTATGTTCGAAAAGAGGAATTTTAGAGTCTTGGCGGGCGGAGCCGCGGCCCTGCTTATATTTTTGGTAATGTCTGGATGCGGTCCTTCGGCGCAGCCCCCTGAGCCATCGGACGGCACCCAGGGCCAGGGACAACCGCCGGACAGCAGGGGTAAGGCTATGGTTGAGGTGGCCAAGGAGACAGGTGGCAAGCTTGTCATGTCCGCGGGCCAGGGTCCCTTTGGCAACCCCAACGATACCCATCTCTATACTCCTGGCATTGGTAAGACTTATGGCATCCCGGTTACCAATCTAATTTTAACCAAAGACATACAGGACCCGAAGGGCACAATCGTTGAGGACCTGGCCAAAAGTTGGGAGATATCCAAGGACGGGAAGACATACACCTTCAAGTTTCAGCAGGGTGTGAAGTTCCAGAATGTACCGCCGGTAAATGGGCGGGAGTTTACCTCTGAAGATGCCAAGTACAGCCTCATGAGATTGATGGCTGACCCTTCGGTAATCGTGGAGAAATGGAGGCCGCGCTTTCAGCGTGCGACGGAATTCCCAAAGTTAAGGATAGATACTCCGGATAAGTACACTCTGGTGATAAACCTTGAGGATCCCCATGCGCCCTTGTTGGACACCATAGCAAATCCGGGATCGGTCATCTTCCCTAGGGAGTTTGTGGAGAGCTTCCCGGAGAAGATCATATTAGAGGGAATGATCGGGACTGGGCCATTTATGCCGGTCGAGTATAAACACCAGCAGCTAGCCACCTACAAGAAGAACCCCGACTACTGGAAGAAGGACGCTCAGGGAGGCCAGCTTCCGTACCTGGATGGGGTCGACCTCCTTAATTTCACAGACGCCCAGGCTGCTGTAGCTGCCTTCCGTGCCAGGCAGATAGACATCTTTTCGCCAAACAAGACAAATATGGATGTCTTGAAGAAGGAGATACCCAGCGCTAACGCATTCATAACCACCACATCAAGCTCTCTAAATTTCCGCATCAACGTAAAGGCAAAGCCCTTTGACGATGTTAGAGTCAGGAGAGCAGTGCATTTGGCCGTAGACAGGCAGCAGTTCCGGGACTTAATCAGTGAGGGTATATCCACAATAGTAGGTCCCGTAACCTCCCCGGTGTACCCGGAAGTCGCGAACACTATGGACTGGCTCATGTCACAACCAGGCTATAGACAGCCGAAGGACCAGGATATCGCAGAGGCCAAGAGGCTTTTGAAAGAGGCTGGGTATGAGAATGGCCTTGCCGCCGAGTTCTTGGCGCTTACGGGAGGCGAAGATATTGCCGCTCTCTTTGCGGCCCAACTGAAGCCCATCAATATGGATGTGAAGGTGAAGGTGCAGGACTACGCCGGCCAGGTGTTACCGCGCGCGAACGCTGGCGACTTCCAGATAGAATACGGAGCGGGTCTCTCGATGGGCACCGATGTGGACAGTGTTTTGGCGCCCAGCTTTACGACGGGAGGGTCCAGGAACTACAGTATGTATTCTAATTCTGCCATCGACGATCTTGTAAAGAAGGGGCAGCGTGCCGTCACGTTGGAGGAGCGCATGAAGTATGCCCAGGAGGCTGAGAAGATCATACTTGAGGAGGCGCCTGTTATTTTTATCTACGCTACCACTAGCCTGATGTTGGCCCAGCCCTGGGTCCATAACGCTAATAAGGGAACAGGGGCAAGCAGCGAGTATCAAATGTTCAACAACGTCTGGGTGGAAAAGCATTAGTTTGCGGAAAGTTTGTGTATTTGGTAAGCGGCCAGATTTGCAATTTTAAACAGAGCAAGTTTGGAGAATTAGTTGTTTAGAGTAAGTGTATGTGAGGAGGTCGATATGTTCAAGGGAAGGTTGTGTGAAGGTTTAGCAGGCGTTGCCGCGGCGCTACTCATGCTTTTGGTAATAGCTGGCTGTGGTCCGGCGGCCCAGCCCTCGCAGCCATCAGAGACAACCCAGGAGCAAAAGCCGGAGAGCAGTGGTAAGGCCATAGTTGAGGTGGCGAAGGAGCGAGGCGGTAAGCTTGTGATGTCCGGGGCGTCTTTGGCAACCCCAACGACCCGCATCTCGTTATCGCAGGCTCAGCTAGGAATTACGCACCGCCGGCAGCAAATGGTCTTCTAACCAGGGATATATATGACCCGAAGAGCCCAATCGTTGAGGACATGGCCAAAAGTTGGGAGATATCCAAAGACGGGAAGACATACACTTTCAAGCTTCAGCAGGGTGTCAAGTTCCACAACGTGCCCCCTGTCAACGGGCGGGAGGTTACCTCTGAAGACGCCAAGTACAGCTTTATGAGAATGATGGCTGACGCTTCGGTCATCGTAGAGAAGTGGAGGCCGCGCTTCCAGCGTGCTACGGAATTCCCAAAATTAACCATGGATACCCCCGATAAATACACGTTAGTAATAAACCTTGAGGAGCCTCATGCTCCTTTTTTAGACAGCATAGCCTATACGAGTTCGCTCATCTTGCCCAGGGAGTTTGTGGAGAGCTTCCCGGAGAAGATCATATTAGAGGGAATGATCGGCACCGGGCCGTTTATGCCGGCCGAATACAGACACCAGCAGCTAGCTACCTACAAGAGGAACCCCGACTACTGGAAGAAGGACTCTCAGGGAGGCCAGCTTCCGTACCTGGACGGGGTTGAGATCGTCCGATTCGCAGATCCCCAGGCCGCTGCAGCCGCTTTCAGGGCGCGGCAGATAGACGTCTTTTCGCCAAACAAGACGAGCATGGATGTTTTGAAGAAGGATATGCCCAACGTTAAGTCATTCCAAGCCAACTCAGCAAACATTACAAATTTTCGCATCAACTTAAAAGCAAAGCCCTTTGATGACGTTAGAGTCAGGAGAGCAATGCATTTGGCTGTAGACCGACAACAGTTCCGGGACATAATCGGTGAGGGTATAACGACAATTTCAGGTCCCGTTACCGGCCCCCTATACCCCGATGTTGCGAACACTATGGACTGGCTCTTGTCACAACCGGGCTATAGACAGCCCAAGACCCAGGATATTGCAGAGGCCAAAAAGCTTATGAAAGAGGCCGGGTACGAAAACGGCTTTACTGCCGAGTTTTTGGTGAATACCGGTTCCGAGGACATTGGCTCTCTGCTTACCGACCAGCTAAAACCCCTCAATATAGCTGTGAAGGTGCAGGTACTGGACTATTCCGGACAGTTGCTACCGCGGGCGACCGCTGGGGAATTCCAGATACAATACTCAGCGGGTGTGGTGTTTGGCAGCGATGTGGACACACTTTTGGCGGCCGGCTTTTTGACGGGAGCATCCAGGAACTACAGCAGGTACTCCAATCCGGCCTTTGACGATCTCGTAAAGAAGGAGCAGCGTGCCCTCACTATAGAGGAGCGCAGGAAGTATGCCCAGGAGGCTGAGAAACTCCTGTTGGAGGAGGTCCCTTCTATTTTTGTCCACAATGTCGTAGGTCTGATGCTGGCCCAGCCCTGGGTCTATAACGCTAGCAAGGCGATTCCGGCAGGCAGTGAGCATCAAATGTTTGGAAAGGTCTGGGTAGAAAAACACTAATATGACCTCACAGTAGGGGCGAGGACAACTCGCCCCTACTGTGTCTCGCCACCGTCAACGGCCTCGATAGCGTGCGACGAGAAAGAGGGCTGGGACAAAATGAAAGAGTTAAGATACGCCAAATATGAAAAAGACGGGCACGTTGTCACGATTACGATGAACCGCCCGGAGCGACTCAACGCCTTTGGTCAGGAGCTTAGAGGCGATCTCGCAACGGCATGGCACCGCTTCATTGAAGACGATGAGGCCTGGGTAGCTATTTTGACCGGCGCGGGCAGGGCCTTTTGCGCGGGAAGGGATATTAAGGCGCAGGCTGAAGGCGCACAGAGGAGCGACAGCCTGCACCTGGATGTCTTTGGCCGCTACCACGTGCCGGACATAGCCAAGCCGATAGTGGCCGCGGTAAACGGGTTTGCCTTTGGCGCAGGCTTCTTTATGGTGCTGGGCTGCGATATACGCGTGGCTGGGGAAAGCGCGGTTTTCGCCATGACAGAGGTCCCAACAGCCTTTCTCGGCCCCTACCACATGGCGGTTACCAACGTTATCCCCTGGGCCATAGCGTCGGAGATAGCCTTATTAGGCAATCGCGTATCAGCCCAGCGCTGCTATGAGGTAGGGCTGGTCAACAAGGTTGTCCCGGACTCGGAGGTAATGGACGCAGCGCGCGAATTCGCGGAACAGCTTGTTAGTCTGCCTCCACTCCATTTAAGAAAAACGAAGGAGCTAATGCTTAAGACCAGGATATGGGCTACCAAAGAGCAAAGGCAGGAAGAACAAGAAGCGCGAGATTTTCTGATGACTTTAGCGGACACCAGGGAGGCAGCCAGCGCGTTCGTAGAGAAGCGTACCCCCCGATTTATGGCTAAGTAGAGAAATCCGTAAACATTCCCAAGACGAGAGCAGATGTGATACAATCATTACAGAAACAGGACTCTAGCAGTCGAACTTTGCTATCTATCGGACGAAGCATTATAATTTAGAACCAGCTAGACTTGGTGGAGGAGAGTTATAGTTTGTCGTCAGACTTGAGTTTTGAGGTGGACCACGACAGTTCCCAGCCGGCGATGGTCGAGGTGGAGGGAATGGCCCAGTTGTGGGAGGATGGGGCGCAGGACTTCAGAAGCTTCCAGCGTGGAGAGATAGTTGACGGCATCGTAATGCAGGTGGATAAAGACAGCCTGCTGGTGGATATAGGCTCCAAAACCGAAGGCATCGTTCCCAATAGTGAGATGCGCTCTTTGGGCTCGGAAGGCACAAGTCAGCTGAAGGTTGGAGACACTGTTCTAGTATATGTGCTTCAGCCCGAAAATCAGGAAGGCCAGGTTATCCTTTCTGTAGATAGAGCAACCGGCGAGCGCGGCTGGCGCAGTCTGCAGGAACGCTCTGAGGCGGGGGATATCATAGAGGCTGAGGTGGTTGGGTATAATAAAGGCGGCCTTTTAGTTAACTTAGATGGCATAAGAGGTTTTGTACCAGTATCTCAGGTCGTGGGCTTGAGGACAGACGGAGACACTGAAGAGGCGTTGGAAGAGCGGTTTACTCAGTGGATTGGGCGGCATTTAAAACTAAAGATCATTGAGATAGACCGTCGCAGGAATCGTTTGGTACTATCCGAGCGGGTGGCGGTACTGGAGTGGCGGTCTCAGCAGAAAGGCAAACTGTTTTTGGGGATCACCGAGGGCGAGATCAGGAGTGGTGTGGTAACCAGCATCAGAGACTTTGGGGTCTTCGTTGATCTGGGTGGGGCGGACGGGCTGATCCACCTCACTGAGCTCTCTTGGGGCAGGGTAACGTCGCCGGAGGATTTGGTAAAGATAGGCGATGAAATAGAAGTTGTAGTTCTAAAAGTAGACCAGGAGACCCAGCGCATCGCCTTGAGCCTGAAAAAGGCCCAGCCTGAGGGATGGGACAACATGGCAGATAAATATCAAGTTGGGCAATTAGTCAAGGGCACCATCACCAAGTTGACCAACTTTGGGGCTTTTGCTCATATCGAGGGTCCCCTGGATGGCCTGATACATATATCTGAGCTGGCAGACAGACGGGTGTCTCATCCCAAGGAAGTCGTTAAAGAAGGTGATGTTGTCACCCTGAAATTGGTACGCATTGAGAAAGACAAGCATAGACTGGCATTGAGCCTGAGACAGGCTGTAGCGGATATTGAGTCTTTAGAGGAAGAATACATCAGGGAACAGCTTAATATTTCAAACCGCAGTCAGTCCCAGCCGTCTAGAACCATTGGGGATATGGCAGACCTGTCTTCAGTCGAGGCATTAGGCTTGCTTGCGGTAGAAGTTGAAGGGGAAGATGTGGGCCTAAGTGAGCCGGAAGATGGCAGGATCCAGTAGTGGATTTAATGTAAGGATAGGATTAGACTAACGGTAGACCATTGTGGCTCCAGGCCGATAATAACAATAGTGGCGGACCGGATGGACAAGATTAGAGTAACGTGACCTTAATCATATGCGTTTTAAGCTGTAGGGAGTTATAATTAATAATAGCAATTAAGATATAGATTTTTGGTAGTAACAAGAACCTTTGGAGAACAATTATGGCAGACAGGTTCGATAAATTCACTGAGCGTGCCCGTAGGGTCCTAAGTTTAGCCCAAGAGGAGGCGCAGCGTTTCAATCATAACTACATTGGAACAGAGCACCTGCTGCTTGGCCTTGCTAGAGAAGGGGACGGCTTAGCCGCCAAGATACTCGCAAACCTCGGAGTCGAGTTGAACAAAGTGCGCTCCGCGGTTGAGTTTATCATAGGCAAGGGCGATCGACCCACGACTGGCGAGGTAGGCCTGACACCTAGAGCTAAGAAGGTAATTGAACTGGCGGTAGACGAGGCCCGCAGACTTAACCACCACTATATCGGAACGGAGCATCTCCTGCTCGGCCTGGTAAGAGAGGGTGAGGGTATAGCTGCCGGTGTTTTGGAGAGTCTTGGTGTAAATCTGGAGAAGGTAAGAAGCGAGACCACCAAGATCCTCAGTCAGAGTATGCCGCAATCTCACACGAGTTCCAGGACCGGAACGCGTACACCGACCGTCGATCAACTGGGTATGGATCTAACAGCGTTGGCTAGAGCTAATAAGCTGGACCCGGTTGTAGGCAGAAGTAAGGAGATCGAGCGAGTCGTTCAAATACTGAACCGCAGGACAAAAAATAACCCAGTGCTGATTGGTGAGCCGGGAGTCGGCAAGACGGCCATAGTTGAGGCTTTGGCCCAGAGAATAGTATCCGGCGACGTTCCGGACACCCTGCAGGGTAAAAGGCTGGTAACGCTGGATATGGGCGCTCTGGTTGCTGGGACCAAGTATCGCGGCGAATTCGAAGAACGCCTTAAGAAGGTAATTGAGGAGATCAAATCCTCCGCCAATTGCATCATGTTCATTGACGAGATCCACACCATTGTTGGCGCCGGCGCGGCGGAAGGTGCGGTAGATGCCGCTAACATTCTGAAGCCGAATTTGGCGCGTGGTGAGCTACAATGCATCGGAGCAACCACCCTTGATGAATACAGAAAGTACATTGAAAGGGACGCAGCTTTAGAGCGCCGCTTGCAGCCCGTCATGGTCGAAGAACCATCAGTTGAGGATACGATCGAGATCCTTAAGGGTGTCAAGCAAAGGTACGAAGAGCACCATCGTTTGATTATCACCGATGAGGCCCTAAAGGCTGCCGCCCAGCTCTCTGCCAGGTATATATCCGACCGTTTTCTGCCGGACAAAGCGATAGACCTCATCGATGAGGCTTCTTCCCGGGTGCGGCTGAGAAAGGCGTCCACTCCGCCAACCCTGAAAGAGGCCATGAGAGGGTTGGAAAGCGTGCGCAAGGAAAAAGACTCGGCGATCTCCGGACAGCAGTATGAATATGCCGCCGAGCTTAGGGATCGAGAAATGAAGCTGATCCAGAAAATTGAAGGCTTGGAGCGCGGATGGAATGTGGAGCAAGGCACCGAGCAGCCTATGGTAGTAGAGGAGGATATCGCCCAGGTCGTAAGCATGTGGACAGGGATACCTGTGACACGGCTCGCCAGCGAGGAGTCGGCGAAGCTCTTGCAGATGGAGGAATCACTGCACAAGAGGGTGGTTGGACAGGACGAGGCTATATCAGCCATATCCAAAGCTATCAGGAGAGCCAGGGTTGGACTGAAAGACCCGAAACGTCCAATTGGCGTGTTCATGTTTCTGGGACCAACCGGCGTAGGTAAGAGCTTACTTGCAAAAGCCCTGGCGGAGTTCATGTTTGGTAGCGAGGACGCCCTCCTAAAGCTGGACATGTCGGAGTTCATGGAACGCCATTCCGTCGCCAGGTTGGTAGGCGCACCTCCAGGATATGTTGGCTATGAAGATGGCGGCCAGTTGACGGATACTGTGCGCAGAAAGTCGTATTGTGCTATATTGCTGGATGAGGTAGAAAAGGCGCACCCAGAGGTCTTCAATATGCTGCTTCAGATTTTCGAGGACGGGTACCTTACAGACGCGAAGGGTCGGAAGGTGGACTTCCGGAACACGATAATAATGATGACCAGCAACCTTGGCGCAGAGCTAATAAAGCGGGACTCGAGACTTGGCTTTGTCGTCAAGAGGGATGAGGTAAAAACCAAGGAAGAAGGCTACCAGAGGATGAAAGAAAAGGTCATGGTAGAGCTTCTGAAAGGCTTCAAACCTGAATTCATTAACCGGCTGGATAATACCGTGGTTTTCCACACTCTTAGCGGAGAGCAGCTACGCAGTATTGTGGACCTGGAACTTAAGAACATCGAGAAGCAGCTGGAAGAGAAGAGCATCAAGCTAGATGTTACCGAAGCAGCCAAAGACTGGCTGGGAACCAAGGGATATGACGAGACTTATGGTGCGAGGCCTCTCCGCAGGTTAATCCAGGATTCTGTAGAGGATAAGCTCTCTGAAGCTATTCTGGAGGGTCGCGTCCAGGCTGAAGATACTGTGGTGATAGACTGTGAAGAAGGCGAGGTCGTCGTCCGCATAGAGTCCTTGGCTCCGGCTCCGGCATAACCAACCAGTAAATTTCCGAAGAGTTTGAGCGGCGGGTAGACGAGTTACCCGCCGCTTTTTTGTGCGAGCCGCTTTGTTGTGACAAAGGTGCGGACGCGGCAAAACGGCACAGTCCAGCCGTCCTAGAATTTCGGCTTCTCATGGCGCATCGCAATGCTTTGCACCATGCCCAATGCTATCAGCGTGGCCATCAATGATGTGCCGCCGCTGCTAACCAGCGGGAGGGGGATACCGGTTACAGGTAGGAGCCTGACGTTTACACCGACGTTGATAAACACCTGGGAAATAATTAACACAACCACCCCCGTGGCTATCAATCTGCCAAAGCTGTCCCTTGAAATCATAGCGCTTCTTAACGATCTGAAGAGCAGCACCATAAATAGTGAGAACAGTACAATCGCCCCTATAAAACCCAACTCTTCTCCCAATACGCTGAAGATAAAGTCGGTGTTCTGCACCCTCAAGAACTGCAAGCGGGACTGAGTGCCATTTAGCAAGCCTTTGCCCAAAAGCCCTCCTGACCCTACCCCAATCTCCGATTGGATAATGTTATAGCCGGATCCCAAAGGGTCCCGTGTAGGGTCGACAAATGTAGCGAGCCGGTCCTGCATGTACGGAGCCAGGAGAAGCACATATACAGCTGGTAAGGACAGAACACTCAAGGACATTAAGAGACCGATATAGACTACCCTTACACCCGCCATAATTGCCATTCCAAGCCATATAATGGGGAATAGGACTGCGCTCCCCAGATCGGGTTGTATGTAAACCAAGAGCGCCGGCAACACTGCAATGCTTATCGATGCCAACATTACCTTAAATTCGCCACACCGCCCCTCTCTATCGGAGAAGAACTTCGCCAGGGCCAGGATCGTGCCTACTTTTGCCACCTCTGACGGCTGCACCTGGATGAATCCCAGGTCTATCCAGCGGCGGGCCCCGTGTGCCTCTAAGCCGGCTATGAATACCGCGAGCAGGCTTAGGATGGATGCCGCGTAGATTACAGCCGCGAAGTTGTTGTACGACTGATAGTCGGTACCCGCTACCACCAACATCAGCGAGAGACCGAGCGCTACGTATATCGTCTGTCGAATCACAGGGCTGTCCCATGATATTGCAGCTGACGACTGTTGTGCCATGGTGGCGCTATTAATACCGGCCAAGCCAAAGCCCAGGATACCTAAGACGGCGAGCATCAACACGAAATCAAAATGCTTCCAGGTTTTTACGTCCATGATGCTCTCACCATCTTCCAAAGAGAGAGGGTACAGACTCTGTCAGCGTGGGATGACGGCCAGTCCAGGGATCCACTTGTCGACCTATGGCAGGGGTTTTTAGGAAGACGCCGCCCGACTCTAATGCCCCGGCCCCGAGGGGGCGCCCCACCTGCCCGGGTCCCCACCGAAGGGGGCTCACTTGAGGAGGCCGGATGGTTATCCCACTTCAAGCAACGTTTGAAGCGGGCTTCGGGCCTCTTGGTAGAGTATGCCAAGCGGTATAGGGAGCTATCCAATGTAGAATTCTATTTTCCTTCACTAAGGTAGTATTCGATGATCTTGCCTCCAATTGGCGCGGCGATCACACTACCGCTGCCCCTCTGAGCAAATACTACTACCGCTATTTTCGGATCATTCAGTGGAGCGAACCCGATAAACCAGGCGTGAGTCTCCAACTGCCCCGTTCGTTTGGATATCTCGCCAAACTCAGCGCTTCCGGTCTTGCCGGCTGTGCTCATGCCTTTCGTATAAGCAGTTGTTGCTGTAGCGCCAGGGGTTTCCACCGCCTGCCTCATTCCCTCTATCACGTGGTTAATGTTTTCCTGAGATATTGGCAGCCTGCCGCGGACTTTTGGGGTGAAGGGCTGTTTTGCCTGCCCGCCGGCATCGGATATTTCCGAAGCCAACTGCGGCTGTACAATATCGCCTCCGTTAGCTATAGCAGATACGGCAACCAGCATTTCAACCGGCGTAACTGCTGCGTAACCCTGTCCAATCCCAAGATGGTAGGTGTCTCCCAACAGCCATGGCTCCTTCAAAGCTGCCTCTTTCCATTCTGGGTCGGGGACTAGGCCAGCTATTTCGTCCGGCAGGTCTATTCCGGTAAGTTTGTCAAGACCGTAAGCTCGCGCGTAGCCGGCCAACCTGGCGGCTCCCAGTCCGATAAAGTCATTGAACCCGCCTGCAAGATAGTAGAAGTACACGTCCGACGACATCGCGAGCCCGCGGTAGAAATTCATCGCCCCAAGTGCCGCCCAATCTCTAAATATGTACGTTATCCTTGAATCGTACTGGTTAGGCACTGTTATGCTGCCCGTGCTGGTTATCGTGGTGGACGGTCTGGCAATTCCTTCTTGCAGGGCTGCGGTACCGGTTATTACTTTAAAGACGCTCCCCGGCGGGTGTCGTCCGCTAACCGCATAGTTAAGAAGCGGAAGATGAGGGTCACCAAGTAGGGACTCGATAGCGCCGTCGTTCCTGGCTGTTGTAAAGACGTTGTTGTTGTAAGAGGGTATGGAGGTCATCCCAAGTACCTGGCCGGTGTTCGGGTCCATAGCCATTGCCGCAGCATAGTCCGAGCCGGCTGTTCCCTCTTGAAGCAACCTGGACATCTCTTTTTGAAGAGGTAAGTCTATGGACAAATGTAGGTTGAAGCCATCTTTTGGCTTATTGACCGCCAAAGTATCCAGAGGTAGTCCGCGAGCATTGACCTCTATCTCTTCCCATCCTGGTTCACCTCTTAGCTCCTTTTCATAAGACAACTCCAGCCCCGTTTTACCTATGGTATCGTTGAAATCGTAACCGTTGTCTTTAAGCTCACCATATTCTTCCTGAGAGATGCTGCCTACGTACCCCATCATGTGGGATAGGGAGTTGCCTCCGATGTAGTTGCGTTGTGGCTGCACGAGCACCTTCACGCCGGGTAGTTCAGAGCCACGTTCCCTCAAGATCATGGCCAGACGATCGTTCAAGTTGCTTTTAATAATTGTCGGGCTGTATACTCTCCCTTCAGATTGAGCGGACTTGATTTTTTGTTCAACATCAGAAGGCTGCATGCTCAAGATCGAAGCCAACAATGTGATGACCTGCTCCGATTCCGTAATAGGGATGTCGCCAACTACTGCTGCGGCGGCAAAGCTGGGAACATTCTGGACCAAGGGAGCGCCGTTGCGGTCGTAGACTATGCCACGATTGGAAGGGATCGTGACACGGCGTATTCTGTTTCCATCTGCCCGTTCAAGGTACCGACTTCCTTCTACTATCTGCATTCGCCAGAGCTGGGCCGCGAGAATCATAAAGCTCAAAACTATCACACCGTGGAAGAAGAGGAATTTGTTACGCAAAAC
Source organism: Dehalococcoidia bacterium (assembly GCA_009693005.1). Taxonomy (GTDB): domain Bacteria; phylum Chloroflexota; class Dehalococcoidia; order SHYD01; family SHYC01; genus SHYC01. Next base: position 19,822 of record SHYC01000012.1, read on the forward strand.
GGCTTCCGGACTTACCTTCTTGGTCCTCCTTACCTTCCACCTTTTAGACCGTGAGAAAAATGACATGATGTTCCTTATTACCAACGACTATAACGCTTGTCATCGCGAGATCGCTTGAAGCGACCGTGGCAATCTCTGCCGCCGCGATCGTAGGCGACAGTTTTCGCCCCCAAAGCCCCTCAGGGGGTTTTCCTTAGAGGGGGCTCCCCGCACACGGAGCCCGCCAGGCTAACAGGGCAGGCAACGTACCCCTTCGGGATACTGTAATGGAGGCACATCCCCTGAGCCTCCTGGCAAAGCAGATCCGCTCCTCTGGACTCCTCGGCTAATATTCTTATTGATAGGTAATAACCGTACTGCTGCTGGCTTAGTTAGCTAAAGTATAACATTACCTATTATACGCCTACGGATCGCGTCCTGCCTCTGGTTGGAACCTCTCGGACACAAGCCCGAACAGGCCAAGCATTGGGAGGGCAAGCATGCAGTTGACCAGTACACTCAATGGGACGACATTTATCAGAAGGTCGAGCCAGGGGAGTCTGATGTCGCCGGCGCCCCGGAAAAGCATTAGAGCAAGATAGTATAAGACTGTGCCAAGAATCGTCATCATGAGCGTGGAGGGGAGCTTGCTCTCCACCATCTCGACCGACTCCAGGTTCGTCAGCACCGCCACGGGAAGAAGAGCGACTGATGAAAGTCCAACAAGCCCCGAACCGGATACGTCCAAGACCAGGCCGCCAACAACAGCTAAGAGGATGCCATACTTCATTCCCCAAACCAGGCCGACTATTATAACGGCCAGCAATACGAAATCCGGTCTTACCCCTAGGATAGAGAGGTTGGGTAAAAGCGAGGTCTGGAAGAGGCCTAAAAGTGTTGCTAAGGTTAGTATAAAGAGGTTTGCCTTCATTTTTTTGGGGGACATTCGGCACGCCCCTACTCTCCGTCAAAGGCGCATCGCCTCTTAAGACCCGTCCTTCGCCGCCTTAAGGTACTATTGTGCTAATCGCAGAAGCGGCGGCGTCCATTACCGGCGCAGGAAATATTCCTACCAGGAATACTCCAATGACGGATATAATGATGGCAGCCGCAATAGCTGGGGTTATTGTTATTTTTTCTTGGGTTGGCGATGGGCTGATATACATCGCTTTAACCACACCAAGATAGTAATAGGACGAGATTACACTATTCAATACTCCAATTAGCACAAGCCATGCAAGTCCTTGTCGCACCGCGGCGTTAAATATGTAAATCTTTGCGACAAATCCAGCCGTCGGCGGAAGCCCGGTTAGAGAAAGCAAGCATAGGGTAAGTCCTAACGCTATCAAAGGAGCGCGCTGCCCCATCCCCGCGTAATCGGAGATCTGATCGCTCCCCATCCGGTTTGACGCGGCTATTATGGCTGCAAAAGCACCCAAATTAGTAAAGGCGTAAGAGATAAGGTAAAAAAGTACTCCACTTGGCCCAAGCTGCGGCACCACAGCCAGGCCAATCAACAGAAAGCCGGCATGGGATATGCTGCTATATCCCATCATCCGCTTTATGTTGCTCTGCTGCAGGGCAACAACATTTCCTACGGTCATTGATGCCATACTCAAAATAACGAAGATCCCCACCCAATCTACGCTCAACTGAGGGTCTGCGAGCGCGGCATGGAACACCCTGAGCACTATGGCGAATCCGGCGGCCTTGCTGGCTACTGACAGGTACGCGGTGACAGGGGTGGGCGACCCTTCGTATACATCCGGCACCCACATCTGGAAGGGCACCACGGCCATCTTGAACCCAAAGCCGGCTACGAATAATATCATGCCCAGTAATATTCCTAAACGGTGTGGGCCAGCAGCCGAGGGAAGAGTTTGCGCCATAAGCTCGATGTTCGTGGTGCCGCTAAGGGCGTAGAGTATGGCCATACCATACAGGAGCGTCGCGGAGCTTACTGCTCCCAAGAGCAGGAATTTAATACCTGCTTCGCTGGACTTGGCATCCTTGAGAAATCCCGATAGGACGAAAAGAGATATGCCGGTCAGCTCTAAAGATATGTATATAGAAATTAGCTCTCTGGTTGATGCCAGAAGCATCATGCCTACTGTTGACAGGAGGAGTATCGAATAATACTCGCCGTGAGAGCCTTTGAATTTGCCCACGTAGTCCACTGAGGCCAGCACTACAACGCCCGTAGCGCCCAGGAAGAGAAGCTGAAAGATGATACTGAAGTCGTCAACAATCAAAGTATTGGCAAAGCTTACGCCACCATTCCCAATGAGGGTGAAAGAAAATAACGCTGATACGGCGATGCCAATAAGGCTTACTGCCGCCAGTACGCCTTTATTATCCACTGCAAGGTCCAGCAGAATGATTACTGCTGCTGTTACCATCAAAGCTATCTCGGGGCTAACGAGGCGAATGTCCATTATCTAGCCCAACCTTTCCAGTAGCGGCCTGATGCCGGCCT
>SHYC01000013.1 GCA_009693005.1 Dehalococcoidia bacterium
ACGTGTTCTGGTGGTAGCCATTTCATGTCTCCTTTCTAGTCACAAGATGAGGCACCGTTACTTTCTTATGAGTATGTTACATTTGTACCCTGACAAATGCCTGACAAGCTCGTCAGGTGGTGCTTGGGTGTGTACAACCCTGCAACCTATATGTCCCGGTTGCGAGTATATCCCCAGACTAAGCTCTCTTGCCCCCATCTTTGCTGCTTACATATATCAGAACGACGCCCTTCATCAGGAGCATCAAACACCAGCCTGGCTGGCCGCCTGCCGGCATCAAAAAACCATGCTCCTGCAAAGGCTGCTACGATCCCGGTCTAGTACCATAAAATCTCTGGAGATAGTAAGATATTAGCTGAATCGATAAAGATGGCCCTTCAATTAGAGAGACACGCTTTCGCTGCGCTCGAGTATGCAATATGCAGGAATATGACTACATCATAATCGGCTCTGGCATTGCTGGCCTTTACGCGGCTATTCTGGCCCAGGAGCATGGACGCGTGCTTCTGCTCACAAAAGGCAGCCTCGAGGAGACGAATACCCGCTATGCCCAGGGCGGTATAGCGGCGGCCATTGGGCCTGGCGACTCGCCACGGCTCCATTTCAATGACACCATCGCGGCCGGCGCTGGTCTGTGTGTCGAAGAAGCTGTACGAGTCCTGACGGCGGAGGCCGGGGGCCGCATCCACGACCTGATCCGCTACGGCGTGCCCTTTGATACCCAGTACGGCGAAGTCGCTCTCACCACGGAGGCCGCCCACAGCGCGGCCCGCATTCTCCATGCCGGAGGAGACGCCACCGGTGAACACATCGAGAACACGATGAGCAACGTCGCCCGTAGAAGCGGCGTCGTCATCAAAGAATATATCCTGGTGACAAAGATAAATGTTGGTGAGAGTGGCGTTGAGGGGGTGGCAACTCTGGACATCCTGTCCAACGCTACAGAAGAGTACCGGTGCAGGTTCCTGGTGCTTGCGACCGGCGGCTGTGGACGGCTGTACAAGTTCAGCACGAACCCCGCGGTGGCAACGGGGGATGGCGTAGCTCTGGCTTATCGCTGCGGCGCTGAGCTTATGGATATGGAGTTCTTCCAGTTTCATCCAACCGCCCTCAGGATGCCCGGCAGCCCTCCATTCCTCATCACCGAGGCGATAAGAGGAGAGGGCGGCATACTTCTCAACACTAAGGGGCGCCGGTTCATGCCGGAATACTCCTCTCTCGCAGAGCTTGCGCCCAGGGATGTCGTCGCTCGCAGCATACATTCGGAGATGATAAGAACCGGCTCAGACCACGTGTACCTGGACATCAGGCACCTCTCAAGCGACGCAATACCGGCGCGATTCCCCACGATATATCACTTTTGTATGGAGCATGGCCTGGACATTACCAAGGAGCTTATACCCGTAGCTCCCGCGGCCCACTACATGATGGCCGGCGTCCGTACCAACGTGTGGGGAGAGACAAATATACCGGGACTCTTCGCCTGCGGCGAGGTGGCCTGCACCGGCGTGCACGGGGCCAACCGTTTAGCCAGCAATTCCCTGCTGGAGACGCTGGTATTCGGCAAACGGATAGTCACACGGTCTGTACAGATAACGCAGGGCGCCGCCCAACCGATTAACGAAAGCGACCTATCTTTTGAGACCATTTCTGATGGGGCCCCTCGTTTTACCTCTGCCCCGACTAGACCCCTGAACTTAGGCGCACTACAGTCTCTTATGTGGGACAAGGTCGGAATAGTGCGCTCCGGTGAGTCGCTGAGCGAAGCACTGGATATGTTAAACTCTTGGGAAAGCTCGGAGGTGGTTCCGGAAGACGCTCGTTCCTACGAGCTGTCCAATCTAGTGACCATTGGACGTCTGGTGGCCCAGGCCGCCCTCATGCGGACCGAGAGCCGGGGCGCGCACTATCGCTCTGACTATCCCGACACCTCGGAAGAATGGCAGCACCACCTGGTTTTCAGAAACGGGCTGGCTGGCTAGAGGAAGGCCGACAGGAGAATAGATGGAAGAGCAAAATATACTGGACCCGCTGCCCGGACTCGCGGGAATTATCCAGCACCTAGTAAATGACGCCCTCACAGAGGACCTGGCCATGGGCGACGTGACGACCGAAAGCCTGATCGCTCCGGAATGGGCAGGAACAGGGCTTTTCGTGGCAAAGTCCGAGGGAGTCATAGCTGGTCTACCGGTGGCCGCCCTGGTGTTCGAGCAAATAGCCCCCAGCATAAGGTTCATCCAGCTGGTCCACGACGGGGTGCATGTCAGCTCAGGCGATGTAATAGCCAGAGTAGCAGGTCCATTGCGAGGTATACTCATGGGCGAGCGCACAGCCTTGAACTTTTTGCAGCGCATGAGCGGCATAGCAACGGAAACGGCGAGATATGTGGCTGAGGTCCAGGGGACAAAGGCCCTGATAATCGATACCAGAAAGACCGCGCCCGGCCTGAGAATACTGGACAAGTACGCGGTCCAGAAAGGCGGCGGCTCGAACCATCGCCATAACCTGGGCGACGGCGTCCTCATAAAGGACAACCACCTGGAGGCTATGGCTATGTCCGAAAGAGGCATTACAGATACAATACGCCTCGCCAGGCAGATGGTCCCGCATACTCTGAAGATCGAAGTAGAGGTTGAGAGTATCGATCAAGCAGTTGAGGCTGCAAGTGCAGGCGCAGATATCATACTGCTCGATAACATGTCCCCCGAAGATATGGGGCGGGCAGTATCAGCTATCGACGGAAGGTCTATGACCGAAGCTTCCGGAGGAATTACGCTGGCGAACGTAAGGGCTGTTGCAGAGGTAGGGGTGGACCTGATATCGATAGGTGCCCTCACGCACTCAGTAAAGGCTCTGGATATAAGCCTCGATATAGAGCCTACAACCATGTCCTTTAATCCAATAAATGAGTCTTAAAGAATCCCAGCACCTTCTCCTCGTACTGCGCCCTATCGACAAAAAAGGCCTCCCCGTGGCCGGCCCCTTCCACGATCCATAGCTCCTTCGGCTCTCCGGCAGAGGCGAACAGCTCGAGGCTCTCCTCTGATGGTATCAGGGAATCGTCAGAGCCGTGGATCAGCAGCAGCGGCCTGGGGCTGATCTTTGCCACCTCGTGAATAGATGCTATCGCATTTATAGGAAGCCCCGTCTGCCTTTCTACCATGAACACTGCAATACGCTCGAAGGGAAATCTGGGCAGGCCAAAGATGGCCTCGAAGCTGTGGTACAGCAGATCGGACACGCTGCGGAACGGGGAATCGGCCACTACGGCCTTTATGCCCTCTTCCCTGGCCGCTGCCAGCACGGCGATAGAAGCCCCCATCGATACGCCCAGTACCCCAATCTTGTCAGGGTCCACGTCCTTTCTACTCTGCAAGTAACGGACCCCCTGCTGCACGTCTCCCCTCTCATAATAGCCTGCCGTGATCAGGTCGCCGCCGCTCTCGCCGCTGGCCCTCATGTCCGGGATGAGAACGGACAAGCCGCCTCTATTCCACAGGAACTCCGCGATCTCCAGAATCGACCCCTTATTCGACCCATAGCCATGGAGGAGAATTATGCTGGCTCCGGTATATCCTGGAATGAACCAGGATCGAATAACCACGTTGTTCTCGCCATGGAATGTCACGTTCTCGTAGGGCATGCCGAGGTCTGATGGAGCGACCTCGCTAATTCTTCTCGTGGGACGCAGGAGCTTGGAAGCGGCGGTATAAGAAAGGGCGATCACCTCTATTATGCCGCCTACAGTGGCAGCTAAAAGAAGAGTTAGGGCTAAACGCAGGAGCTTTTCCTTCACAGTACGCTTGGCTCGCGTCTTTTCTACCAGTACAGTCGCCAGACCCCGTCTGAAGTGGCAGCGTACATGACATCGCCGGCAAAGGTTACATCACGCACAGGCATTGAGCCAAGGCCAACGCCCGTGTCGTGCCAGCTTTCCCCTTTGTCCCAGCTTCTGAAAACACCGAAACCCGACGGCTCACGTCCGCCGGTGGCCATGTATAGCACTTCCGATCTGGCAGGATCTATTGCCAGAGCTGCTACCGGGTACGAGACGAAAGCATTGTCCATTTTACGGACAGACTCAAGCCCGGTAACCTCAGCCTTCCAACTAGATCCCCCGTCTGTGGTCCGGAACACGCCTTTGCCAGTGACCGCATATACAATATTGGCATCGTTGCTATCAATCTTCAGGTCCATGGGGGCCCAAGCCTCTCCCTTTGGAGTAACTTCGGCCCAGGTGGCGCCCGCGTTATTACTCTTACCCATAGCGACGGTCCCACCCTCAGAAACAACCATCGCATAAACAACATCCGGGGCACCGGGAGCGACTGCGACGTGAGTGGCGTCATAACCCAGGGGCAACACACTCGTCTTCAAAGTCTGCCAATTGCGTCCCTTATCGAGACTCTTGACGACCCCTGCACACGATGCTGCATAAACTATGTCCGGATTAACCGGATGCGGGGCGTAGGACCTTAGGTTGCTTCCTATGGCAGTCCATGACTTCCCGCCGTCGTCGCTTCTATAACTTAGAGCCTCAGTCCCTTTATAACATCCTTCTGTGGCGCCGGCATAAATGATGGATGCGCTGGCTGGGCTAACCGCAATGTCATCGGCCTGAAAATCAGTCGTTGCCGTGCTCCATGTTTTCCCCTGGTCCAACGACTTATAGACACCCTTGCCGCCCGAATACAGAGTATTAGGCTGCCTGGGGTCTGCGGTTATTACACTTAGGCTAACCCCAGCTAGTCCGCTGCGTCTCCACTCCGGATTCGAGCCCGCTGTAGTCGGAGGTGAGCCAGGAGTTGTTCCTGTTACTTTTTTCGCTCCAGTAGGTGTCGAAGACGCGGTTTCTACCTCGCTCTTAACCACGGCAGAATTACAAGAAACCACAATAAGAGCAAGCGCCGGCAATAAAGCCGTCATTATAAGCCAATAAAAAGATCTATTTCCAGTGCGACTTAAGAATCCCATGCAAACTATCGAACTCGGCTGTCCAGAATAATAGTTACGGGTCCATCATTGATTAGTTCCACAGACATGCTGGCGCCGAAACGGCCCGATGTGACAGGAACTCCCAGCGATGCTATCTGATCAATAAAACGCATAACAAGGGGTTCTGCTACAGCAGGAGGGGCTGCAGCCACGAAGTTTGGCCTTCGGCCTTTTCTGGCGTCTGCCAGAAGAGTAAACTGGCTGACGACCATCACCTCGCCGCCAATATCCTTCACCGACAAACTAAACTTGCCGCTTGAATCAGAAAAAATACGAACGTGTGCTACCTTTTCTGCAAGGTAAATGGCATCGGCCTCAGAATCTCCTTCCTGCACCCCCAGCAGCACAACCAGCCCACGCTGAACCGATGCTGTCACTTCGCCACCTATGCTAACAGCGGCTCTGGACACGCGCTGCAGTACCAGCTTCATAAACCGACTTTATCCAATTATTTAAGGCTCGGTGCTCGCCGCAGGGGCGGCAGGGGCGGCAGGGGCGGCCGCCGTATCCTTTTCACCGCTGCTGTCCTTCTCTGCTGACCCCGCGCTCTCCGATTTGCTGTCAGGCGCGCCCGCTTCCGACTCATAGGATCCCCTGCTATCGGTAGCATACCAGCCGTTCCCTTTGAACACTATTGCGGGAGTCGAGAAAAGTCGTTTCGAGTCGGCATTACAGGTTGGGCACGCCGCGACCGGCTTTGAATCAAAGCCCTGGCGCAGCTGAAACCGACCATGACCCTGCGGACAGCTATATTCGTAAATGGGCATCTACTCCTCCGTATTCAGAACCCTAAATCTATAACTACTTATCAACTGGTCTCACCTGTATCTTGGACGCCGCACGTATACCTAAGGACACCTCATGGCCATCCCTTAGCACGGTCACTATATCTGCGCCTTCCACAGTCTCTATCATCGTCATTCGAGCTCCCGGCAAAAGGCCATGATGCCACAAATAACGCAGCAGTGTAAGGTCCACCTCGGCGTGCTCCAATACACGCTCCATTATCGCCTCTTCTCCAGGCAATAGGGCATCCAAGGTTAGCCCATAATAGCTGGGCCTTTCCCAATTTCCAGGTATCGGGTTCCCGTGAGGACAGGTCTTCGGGTCCTCCATCATCTTGGAGATACGGTCAGCAACCTCCATAGAAAGCGCGTGCTCAAGCTTATGGGCTTCCTCATCGGCCTGTGCCCAATCAAGCCCTATGACGTCCGTAAGCCATCTCTCTGCGATCCTGTGGCGGCGGATAAGGCTTTCCGCTCTTTCCCAACCCTGGGGAGTAAGAGAGATGACGTGGTGCTCATCCAGCGCGGCCAACCCGCGTTTCTCCAATTTGTGTACGGCCTCAGTTACAGAAGGCGCTCTCACCCCCAACAAATCGGCTACTCGAGCGCCGATAACGCTTATATTCTCGCTCTCGAGAATATATACAGCTTCCAAGTATTCGTCCAGACCATGAGAAGCGGGCAAAGAGGACTCCTAACAGGGGTTGACAAGGACAGGCTTGTTTGCTACATTAGGCATGCCTATTGTTTTATGTATGGAACGCCTAAGACGCTCGCATAATCAATGCATCCTCTATGAGTATAGAGTACGAAAATATCTCTGTAAAGCGGCAGGCGCATCACCGTACATAACAGATGGAGGTCCAACTCAATGAAGCGTTATATTCTTGGGCTACTAGCCTTAACGACCTGTGCGTTAATGGCCGCGTGTAGCCCTAGTCCGCAGGCGCAGCAAAAGATAGTGATCGCCGTCCAGCCCACGAACACTCCGGAGCAGCTTTCTAGCCAGGCAAAAGAGTTGGAGAGCTTCCTGGAGCAGCGCACTGGCGCCGATGTCGATATCCTCTTCCCGACGACCTTCGCGGGCGTTATCGAAGCGCTTCGCTTCGGCCATGCGCACGCGGCATTCATGAGTGCATGGCCCGCATCTTTAGCACAGAGCCGGGGAGCGGAGCTTGTGCTCGCCGAAATCCGGCAGGTGGCTATCGACGACAAAATGGTGGAAGCGCCCTACTACTACTCCTATTGGATAGTAAAGAAGGACAGTCCTTATAGCAGTCTCAGCGATCTGAAAGGCTTGAAGGCAGCACTCCCGAGCCAGTTATCTACCTCTGGCTACGTTGCGCCGGTGGGTCGGATGGTTGAATTGGGACTCGTCTCGGCCGAGGTCGGGAAACAGGCAGACCCGAAGGGCTTCTTCGGTGAGGTGCTCTATGCCGGCGGGTATGCCCAGGGGTGGGAAGCGTTGAAGGCTGGACAAGTGGACGTAACGGTCATCGCTGGGGATGTCGCCGAGAGTCTCTACAAAGAGGTGCTGGGCAACAGTAAGATCATTGAAAAACAGGGTCCGGTGCCATCGCACGCCGTCGTATTCAGTAAGAACCTGGAGGAGCCATACCGAACCAAGCTAAAGGACGCCCTCCTGGCCCTCGGCACGCCGGAATACCGAGACCTCATGCGCAAGTTCATATCAGGCATATTCGTGTCCTTCAAACCAACCACGTCTGAGGAGCATCTAGCGGATTTGAATAAGTACCTGAAGCTCACAAACTTCGAATTTGTGGAGCGCCTACGTTGACCAGTGAAAGGCCGTTGAAAGACGCCACGGGTTTCACCGGGCGGTCCTCCGTCAACGCATTACAAGCCTCCCCGTACGCGGTGGAGGCTACTGACCTTTCATTCTCTTACGGCCGGGGGCAACACGTACTGAGAAGCATGGACTTTGCCGCTCCACAGGGCCAGATCACTATGGTGATCGGCGCGAGTGGCAGCGGGAAGACCACCCTGCTCAAGCTCGTCAAGGGCCTTCTGCCGCTGCAGGAGGGAAGGATGACGGTACTGCGCAAGACCTACGACTCTCCCGGTGAGAACCGGCACATAACCAGCGAGATCGCCTACATACCGCAGCATCTCGGCTTGGTACGCTCCCTTACAGTGCTGCAGAACGCGCTGACCGGAGCGCTGGGCCGGCTAGGACTGCCCTATTCGCTCTTCGGCGGCTTTCCCCACGCTCTAATTCAGGAAGCCAAAGATCGCCTCACTCGCATTGGTCTTGGCGAGAAGATCGAAGAGAAAGTGTACAATCTCAGCGGCGGTGAGAGACAGCGGGTGGCAATCATCCGCGCTCGCATGCAGAACCCACGCCTCATCCTGGCGGACGAATTCGTGTCTCAGCTGGACACCGTGACCACAACCACCATCATGGACGCGCTCCGCGAGCAAACACGCAACGATGGTGTCACCTACATCCAGACGACTCACGAGTTGGACCTGGTGCTGCGGTTCGCAGACCGCGTGTCTGTTATCAGCAGCGGCAAGGTAGTACTGGAGGCTGAAGGGGGCGCGGTCGACCGACAGACACTGAGCGAGGCCATCCGGTCGTGAACCGGCGTGTACTGCGCGGGCGTCTCTTCATATTGGCGCTGGGTGTTGCACTGATATACTCACTGGCTGGCGTCGGTCTGTTGGACGCTCAAAAGCTTGCTCGCGGCCTCGGGAATATTGCTCTTTTCTCTAGCGACTTGTTCCCGCCCGACGCCGGCGTCATCACCACCGTCGCCCCGGCTATGGTGGAGACGCTGCAGATTGCGCTTGTGGGAACCTTCATCGGAACTGTGGTTGCGATGCCGCTCGCGTTGCTGGCTATGCCCATCCTGACCAACAGCGCCGTCGCCCCTGGTGTGCGCCTCGTTCTAGCCTTCATCCGAACGATCCCGGCTCTGCTATGGGGCGTCCTATTCGTGGTTGCCTTTGGGCTTGGGCCGGCAGCAGGCGCCACGGGCATCGGCCTATATTCCGCGGGTTACCTGGGCAAGCTGTTCTACGAGCTGCTGGAGGGGGTCGACCCTGAAGTCGTGGAGGCGGTGCGAAGCGTGGGCTGCTCCCGACTACAGCTTGCACGTTACGCTCTGCTGCCGGAAGCTGCGAACGGGCTCCTGGCCCAGTTGTTGTTCATGTTTGAATATAACGTGCGTGCTTCCTCTATCATGGGATTCGTGGGAGCCGGTGGTATCGGCTATTACATGCTCGGTTACATTCAACTGCTGCGGTACGACGCCCTCCTGACGGCCGTGCTTATCACGCTGCTGGTAGTGATTGTCATCGACTGGCTTAGCATCCGTATTCGGGGCGCATTCCTTCTCCATGACGCGTAGACGACCGGCTAATAGTCCAGTGCTGCCCTTTGCCTTCGGTGTGTTGGGGGATGCCGTGTGAGAGGCCAGCGTAAACCGCGCTAGCTGCCCGAGCCGCGGATGCTGTGGTGTACTGCACATGCGGCGTCAAAACTCCGTTACGCCGGTGAAGTCCCACTTGGCTATCTTGAGGGCAGGAGTACGGTTATAAGAGAACATTGTGTTCGTCAGCCGCGTTTCCCGGCCAATCGCCTCTACGTTGTTTAGGGCCTCCAGATAGCTCTGGGTGAAGCGAAGGTTTTTTACCGGTGCAACTATCTCGCCGTCTCTGATTAGAAAGGTGCCGTCCCTCGTCATGCCGGTCACGTGGAGAGTCATGGGATGGACGACTCTGGTGTAATGGAAGCGTGTGACCCAGATGCCGTGCTTTGTGGAAGCCAGCATCTCCTCTTTCGACGTATTACCGGGGCCTAAGAACAGATGCCGGGGAACGGGCCCAAACGTGGACCCGGCCGTAAGGCCGTGGCCGGTAGACTCTTTATTCTCCTTGTGCGCTGTAGCCAGATCATAGCATGCCGCATTGGCTACTCCGTTTAGGATTAGGTCCACGCGACGCGCTGGCACACCCTCAAAGTCGAACGGTGTCGCCACCGTGCCTTCCCCTAGCGCGTCGTCCCAAATGCTGATGTTTTCTCCCATGACCCGCTCGCCAAAGCGGCCCGCCATGAAGCTGCGCCCCTCCTGGACGGCGAGCGCTGAGAAGCTGAGGTAGGCCAGGAAGTCGAGAATGTCGCTTACCGCGTACTCCTCCAGGATGACGGTGTACTCTCCCGGCTCGATATCTATAGGCCGCTGGCTTCTCACGGTCTTGTCCAGGGCTTCAGCGGCCACCGACTCCGGCTCGATCTCTCCTATGTCCACGGCCCAGCGCTCTGCGTAGCCTGAGCCATCCGGGCCCATCACGACCGTGTTGAAATTGGCGTCGGTCTGGGTCCGGTAGGCGTACAGCCCCTGCGAGTTGGCTATAGCCATTTGAGATAAGGAGTTGCTGAAGGCGCCGGCGGCGGTAAAGTCTTTCTCATTAGCCAGCTTACAAATGATGGCTACAGACTTGGCCCTGTCTTCAGGTGAGTATCCGGCAGTCCTCTCACTGTAAGCCTGAGCTGATGAATAAGGGCTTGGCGACGCGAGAGGGGCAAGCTGAGGATTGTCCGGCTGGAACTCTGCTATCTCGATCGCCTTGTCGATGGTGGAGCGTAAAATCCTCTCTTCGATATTATCGGCTGATGCAATCCCAACCCTCCTGCCAACTACAGCCTTTACCAAAAGCCCTGTCCCTCGCTCCGCGACGTTCTGGTGGATGTAGTTGTTGGCAAAACGAGTGAGCGCAGACTCCTCGGCAAAAATGCTGACCTCGGTGGCATCGGCCTTGCTGTAGGCCAGGGCCGCATCCAGGGCTCGCTTAATATCCTTCTCCTCCAGCATGTTTACCTCCAAAGTAAAGTCTTTATCATACTGTCATCACAAGGTTCTTGAAGAATAGCGATTTCTTCTCCTCATCAACCTTCGGCCCGACCCAGGCCATCATCAGACTCCATATATCACCCAGGATTCCTGGATCGTCGGTCTTGCATTCAAAGAAACCATACCGGGCCATCATGCCCTTCCACATCTCACGGTACTCCGCAGGCGTCAGTTCCCTGCCCGCCAGGTCCCAGGCCCAGCTATATCCCTCGGCCAGAAAGATCTTGCCCTGCGAGTGGGACTCTTCTACGGCAGTCGACAGCAATTTCCCCGCTATGCCATAGCGCCTCCACTCTCTGGCTATCTCAATAGTGGTCTCATACACTACCTCAAGCCGCCGCCAGCGGCCGCGCCTAGAAGGCGAACTGATAAGCAAATAACCGACCAGCATATTGGCCGGAGTGTAGGCAAGGATGACTTCGGAGCGCGGATTGGACAGGCTTTGAAACAGGTTGGTCTTCACTCGCTCCGCATTGTAATACCAGAACGCTCCAAGACCGTCGCCTATCTGCAATTCCCTCAAAAGCTCACGCGGCGCCCATGAGTGGATATACACCGTACCGTTCCTGGTGTTGAACTCCTGGACCTTAGGCTCCTGCATCCCTACACTTTCGACCCACAAATATCATTCTAGGAGATGAAACCGTAAACTCACCAAAGGAGTAATCTCCGTAGACGTCTTCAACCTCAAATCCGCAGTACATATACAGCAGGCGCATCTCCCGCGGAAAATATACATGCCGTCCATCGTCGCTCACTTCCTTTAAGACGTGGGATCCACTTTTGTTCTTTGAGTGTGAGCCGTGGTATTGGTCATCTTGAAAGTATCTTCGAGAAGCATACCCAGCCGCCCCAAATCCGCCCGGGGCATACTCAGATAGCCCGCCTAATTTTGTCGCCGGATATCCATCGCTAGCCAAAGCAAGAAGGCCAAGGTTCGACAGTCTCACGTCGATAATGAAGCGACCGCCTTGAGGCAGATGCCTGTTGGCGCATTGAAAGGCGCCGATCTCTTCCTGAAGGCTAATCAAGTGCTCTACTGAATTGAAGCCGATAAATACCATATCAAAGCACTGATTAAGCTCGAAGTTGCTCATATCCCCCTGATGCAACGTCAAGTTGTCTTGCGTGCCGAGCTTCTCGGTCACGAGCTTTACGCGGCAGCGCTCCAACATACCTGCGTCCAAGTCAAGCCCAGCTACAGAGAAGCCCGCCCGGGCCAGCGGTATCGCCAGCCTGCCCGTACCACAAGCCAGCTCCAGGACCCGCCCGGCTTCGTACCTGCGGGCGGCCTCATTCCAGAAAGGGATATCCTGCACCACGTCCCTGTTCTCCAGGTCGTAGTTATAGGGGTTACTATACAATCCGCCGCCTTCTTTCTCAGGAATCTAGCTTTGGCCCTCTTTGACTCCGGCGCTCTTGATCTCCTTTTCAGCATCAGAAATAACCTGAAGGTAGTTACTCAATAGAAACTCTTTAGTCATTTCAATAATCCTTCTATCCTCGCCTAAGATCAAGCCTCCGGCCGTTAACTCGTCCACCTCATCCTCGTCCAGAAACAGAATCGCGTCCGATGCGGCCACCCATGCATCCAGGACAAGATCTGTCCAATTCACAGTATTAGTTGTTATGTCAACATCTTTGCAAACATCAAGCCTGTAGCCCAGCAGGGCTCCCCGCGCATCCATCATTTTGTACACCAGATAATTGGCCCCCTGCCAGAACACAGCAATGGTGGTACTTCCGGAAGGAATGACCGTTTTTTGGACGACAAAGTTTGCTTCCGGCGGGATATTGAACCGGAGCACAGCTACTCTGTCGGTGAGGCCCAGCGCCAGGCAGGGAAAACGCTCCTCGCGCCCATCCAGCCGCCGTTTTATCTCTATGACTTCCATGCTGGAATCCACTATGCCGCTCGCGGCCGGTGACCACCGACGGGTGAAACTAAGAGATTGTAGCCCGTTCCTTGAGACTCGCGAAACCTGTAGTGAGGTTCTCGAACTAGGAGCGGGCGGTGCCTTCGAGAACCTCAGGCAACTCCTGACCTACTTTCAAAGCGGCCTTTACTTCATCAGCCCGACCTGAATATTACGAAAGCGGGCCGGAGCAGCGCCGTGGCCGGTGTGTCCCGTCTGGCCTGGCTGACCCTTTCCGCAGTTAGGGGTCCCCCATACCACCCAGTGGTCCCTATTGGCTACGGCGTCGCAGCTGCCCCAGAACTGCGGCGTGATGCCGGTATAGGTGGCGTTCTTGAGCATGTCTCCCAGCTTTCCTTTCTTTATCTCCCAGGCGATCTCGGTGCCAAATTGGAAGTTAAGCCGCTTGTCGTCTATACTCCAGCTGCGGTTGGTCTGCATGTATATGCCGTCATCCACTTCACTGATTATCTCATTGAAACTCTTGTCCCCCGGCTCGAGATTGACGTTGGTCATACGTATCAACGGTATGCGGTTCCAGCCGTCGGCCCGCATGGTGCCGTTGCTGCGTTGGCCAATTTGGGACGCGGTCTCCCTGGATGTCAGATATCCCTTGAATATGCCGTCCCTTACCACAAGCACAGACTGCGCAGGGACCCCTTCGTCATCGTAGCCGAAGGTGCCTAGCCCACCGGCGATAGTAGCGTCCGCAGTCATGTTTACCAACGGTGACCCATACTTGAAGCCCCCCAGCTTCTCCAGAGTTAGGAAGCTCGTGCCGGCAAAGGCTGCCTCCATCCCCATTACACGGTCCAGCTCGATGGCATGGCCGCAGCTTTCGTGGATCTGCAGCGCAACCTGTGAGCCGTCCAGCACCACCGTGGTAATACCGGCAGGGCATGGCTTGGCGGAGAGCAAGGCCGCTGCCTCCTCCGCGATGCGCTGCGAGTTGCCGGCCAGATCATACCTCTGGACAAACTCCCAGCCTTCAGTGGCCTGATGACGCCCGACGCTGTTGGGATAACTGCGGTTCTGCAGCTCCATCTCTCCTACCGCGGTAGCCTCGATGCCGCACCCCGTCTCGATAAGCTCCTGCTCCACGTAGCTGCCCTCGGTGCTGGCGAACGTCTTATGCTCTCGCTGTATCTCGATTTCACCCTGAGCCACCGCGATGCCCTGCACGGCGAGCATGGTTTTGGTCGAGTTGAGGAGCAAGTCCACTTTGTCTCTGAGGGGAACAGCGAAGGGGTCAATCTTTACCGGTGTACGATAGCTTCCAATAGACCGCACCGCTTCGCCCAGGTCTACGGGCTTTGACTGGACGATGGACGAGGCTTTGGCTATTCTTACGGCAAGGGCCGTTATCTCGTCTATCTCAGCCAGACTTAGTATAGAGCTGCTGGCGAATCCCCAGGCCCCATTACAGACTACACGCACTCCAAAGCCGTAGCTTTCGCTTTCGTTGATGGTCTCAACGACCTCATTCTTTACTATAATGCTCTGTACCCGCTTGTGAACAATGCGAATATCAGCGTAGCTTGCGCCCATGGTCTTAGCGGTATCCAACGCCCTATCTGTCAGATCTCTCATGAAGCGTCTCCATAGTGTGCGATATGGCTCCAAGCTCAGGCTTAGAGCAACATCACGCGGCTAAGATATATTTAATGCTGCGGGATTCAGCCCGTAGTACAGTGATTTATCAGTACCCACAAGCAGAATATTGATATTATTGAGTGCTACCAGTTAAAATAAAGACTACGAAGTAAAAATGGAGTGGTATACACTCAATGCCAGTATATGAGTATTACTGTTCCACGTGCAAGGAAAAGTTTGAGCTGCGGCGCTCGATGGCGGACATGGACGCTCCGGCGGCATGCCCACATGGCCACGCAGACGCTCAACGCACACTCTCGCGGTTCATAGCGCTGAGCAAGAATGAGTCCGGGTACCTTACCCATGAACTGGGGGTAGGCGGTAGCGGCCCAGTTCAGTAAATACAATATACACACGATACGAGGGGAGAATACAATGCCGGTATATGAATATTATTGCCCTACCTGTAAGGACAAGTTTGAGGTTAGGCGGTCGATCTCAGAGATGGACGATCCCGCAGTATGCGCAGGGGGTCACGCGGACACGTGGCGCACGCTTTCCATGTTCACGGCCCTGGTAAGCAGAGGCGAGTTCGGTGAATACGAGGGCGGCTCTGACTTCGGCTCTTTTGAAGGTGGCGGATGCGCCTGCGGCGGTAGCTGCTCCTGCGGAGGGTGATAGGGTACGACTGAAGTATCTAAGACGCAACACTACAACTGGCGCTCGCCGACGGCGAGCGCTCTGTTCTCTGACCAAGAGGTACAACTATATGCCACCAGCGAAAACACTAAGAGACGCGTTTAATGCTTTAAGACCGGATGAGCCGATTAGTCCAGAAGACCCGGAGGGATTCTATGTTCCCAGGCCCCCGGGTCAAGGCATCGACAATCTTAAAGCGTGGTTGGAGGCGGACGATGCCCCATTCTCAAAGTTACTTTTCAGTGGCCACCGTGGGGGCGGCAAAACAACTGAGCTCTCGCGTCTCGCGCATGAACTAGAAGCTAGCTACTTCGTGGTCCGCTACTCTATCGACATGGTCCGCGACATTACAGACATTGATCTACTGCTGTCAATGGCTAGCCAGTTAATCAACACGGCAACGGAACATGCCATAAGCGCCCAAGATACGTTAGTAGATAATCTACTTCACTGGTCAGCAGGGACCGTAATAGAACCAAAACTCACAGACCTCATTGAACATCTGGACAGCCTGTTAGATGATATCAGCACCAGGTCCGACAGCGACGTACTCTTCATCATAGATGGCATAGACAAGGTTACTCCCCGTGCCTTTCAGGACTTGTTTGTACATACTACAACGCTGCTTTTACCTCAGGGAAAGGTTGTTTACACGATGCCGTATGACTTCCAATTTGCTCAGGAGGTCAGGGAGGTAGGCGGCGCGTTCTCGGCGGCGCCTTTTACGTTACCTAATATTCAAGTGCATGCCCGAGATGGGTCAGCATATAAGCCCGGACAAGATTACTTGGCGGAAGTGCTCCTCAAACGTATCGACGCCATGCTCCTTTCTTCCGGAACCAAGGAAAAGCTTGTAGCCTTCTCAGGCGGCGTTGTACGGGAGTTAATATGCCTTGCGAGAGATGCATGTCTGAGAGCTTCGTTGGATTCGCCAGGGGTATCCGTGGCGGAACGGCATGTGTTAGCCGCGGCTTCCGAGGTGCAGAATGCGTTCAGCGCTACATTGACCTTGGATGATTACAGAGAGCTAGCGACGGTTGCTCGGGATAATAATAGACTCTTCACGCCCAGCCCTGCCAAAGAGCGGCTGACCCGAAACCAATCTTTATTGTTATACTTGGATGAACATAACAGAGTATGGTGTGACGTCCATCCACTGGTGCTTCCTTTGCTGGAGCAAAGGTTAGAATTGGTCAACCCGTAAGAAACATAAACTTGCGGGCTGGGCTGAGACCTTCGTAAGTGCAATAGCTTCGATCTTGAGGTAACACATACATGGCAGACCGATACGATCCAAGAGAGATTGAGAATAGGTGGCAGGCGCGCTGGGAGGATGATGGGCTGTACCGGGCAGCGGACGACGATCCGAGGCCCAAGTGGTACTTCCTTACCATGTTCCCCTACACCTCCGGCGACCTCCACGTGGGCCACTGGTACGCGATGGCGCCCTCCGATGTCGGCGTTCGCTATAGGCGCATGAGGGGATACAACGTGATGTACCCTATCGGCTTCGACTCTTTCGGGCTGCCGGCGGAGAACGCGGCTATTGAGCGCGGGATTCATCCCAAGACCTGGACTCTGAACAACGTTGAGCGGATGCGCGGCCAGTTGAAGACGATGGGATCCGCCTTCGATTGGAGCCGCGAGGTCATCACCTGCCTGCCCGAGTACTACAAATGGAACCAGCAGATCTTCCTCAAGATGTTCGACAAGGGCTTGGCATACCGGGCAAAGGGCGCGGCCAACTGGTGCCCGCACTGCCAGACGACCCTGGCCAACGAGCAGATCACTTCCGAGGGGACATGCGAGCGCTGCAAGACTCTGGTGACAAAGCGCGACCTTGAGCAATGGTTCCTGCGCATCAAGGACTACGCCGATGAGCTTCTGGACCACAGCGGCCTGGAATGGCCGGAGCACGTGATCGCTATGCAGAAGAACTGGATCGGCAAGAGCGCCGGCGTCGAGGTATCCTTCCCGCTGGAACGCAAAGACCTCGAGGAGAAGGAGATACGGGTCTTCACCACCCGTCCCGACACCATCTACGGGGTCACGTTCATGGTCCTGGCCCCGGAGCATCCGCTGGTGGAGAAACTGACCACGCGCCAGCGAGAGGAGGAGGTGCAGGCCTACGTGGAGCGCACCCGCCGCCTGAGTGAGATTGAGCGTCAGTCTACCGAGACGGAGAAAACGGGCGTGTTCACTGGCGCCTACTGCATCAACCGAGTCAGCCGCAAGCGGGTGCCCATATACATCGCCGACTACGCGCTGATGCACTACGGCACCGGCGCGGTGATGGCCGTCCCCGCACACGACACCAGAGACTTTGCCTTCGCCAGGAAGTACGACATACCCATCGTGACCGTGATCGCGCCGCCGGGCTGGAAGGATGAAGGACTCGAGGAAGCGTACACAGAGCCGGGGGTAATGGTGAACTCCGCTCAGTTCGATGGACTGCTCAGCGACAAGGGCAAAGAGGCTATCGCTGACTACTACGAGCAGCAGGGCTGGGGCCACCGAACTTATAATTATCGAATTAGGGACTGGCTAATATCCCGCCAGCGCTACTGGGGCACTCCCATACCCATTATCTACTGCCCGAAGTGCAGCATAGTCCCGGTGCCGGAAAAAGATTTGCCAATAGTGCTGCCGGATGACGTGGAGTTCAGGCCGACCGGAGAGTCGCCTCTCAAATTTCACCAAGGGTTCCTCAACACCGCCTGTCCCAAGTGCGGCATCGCTGCTACGCGAGAAGTAGACACCATGGATACCTTCGTCGACTCGTCGTGGTACCAGGTACGCTACGCCAGCCCGCACTATGACGTAGGGCCGGCCGACCCAAAAGCGGTAGCTAAGTGGCTGCCGGTCGATCAGTATACCGGCGGCGCGGAGCACGCTACAATGCACCTGCTCTACGCCAGGTTCTTCGTCAAAGCCATGAGGGACCTTGGGCTGGTGGAACATAGCGAGCCATTTATAAGGCTTTTCAATCAGGGGCAAATACTGGGGCCGGATGGGCAGCGCATGAGCAAGTCCAGAGGCAACGTCGTGGCGCCTGACGAGCAGGTGGAACAACACGGCGCAGACACCTTTAGATGCTACTTGATGTTCCTTGGCCCCTGGGACCAGGGCGGCCCCTTCGACGTGACCGGCATCTCCGGTATATCTCGCTGGATGAACCGAGTATGGCGTCTGGTGTTGGACAACTACGACGCGACGGCTGCAAAGTCCAATCCGGACATTGAACAGTCCATAAGGAAAGCCACGCACAAGACGATAAAGCGGGCTACAGAGGATATCGAGCGTTTCCGTTTCAATACTCTTCTGGCCGCGCTAATGGAGTTCACCAACGAGCTCTCTAGGACTAACGCTATCGAGGTAGTGGGCACTGGAGCCTGGCGCGAGGCCCTGGACTCCCTTATGCTCCTGCTGGCCCCCCTGGCTCCGCACATAACCGAGGAGCTATGGGCCAGGACCGGCCACGGATACAGCATACACAACCAGAGCTGGCCCGAGTGGGACGAGTCACTGACGGTAGAGGATGAGATCACTCTAGTGGTGCAGGTCAATGGAAAGGTTAGGGACAAACTGTCGGTATCGGCATCCATAACCGAGGATAGGGCTAAAGAGATTGCCCTTGCATCTGACAAGGTGAAGGGCGCGCTGGATGGCAGACAGGTGGCGCAAGTCATTTACGTACCTGGGAGGCTTGTGAACGTGGTCATTAGATAAGACCAATATAGTAAGATGTTCTACGGGAGGCGACCAATGACTGAACGTCCACGCGCGGCCTTCGGCGGCTACGGGCAGGTTCTCTCCTTTTCAAACCAGAGCCCAGGGATTCAGAAGGGTAGCCTGAATCTCGTCCACCTATTTCCCGAGCGCCATGATCTGGATCGTTTCGAGAAGCGATTGCAATGTTTCCTCTCTTGCGACCCCTCACTTAACGAGGTGGTCTGGAAGGTGGGGTCTGACGAACTATGCTTTCTGACGGAATCGCTCGTACCGACCGCTCCGGACGACCGGCAACCGGTGCTGCTCCTCGTCGGGAATCCAGCACCCCACTCAGTGCTGTGCGGCCTTCCCTTCTCGTACGAGCGTGATCACCGAGAGCACCGGTTTTGGGTCGCCTTGCGCGAAACTGGGTTTCTCCAGTTCCCCGAATCGGATCAGATCAAGTCATTAAAAGAGCGCAACGAAGCCCGCAAAGAAGCCCTCTTTTCTCTCCGTTATCGCTCCTGCTTTCGCCTGGGCATCGCGGTATATTTTGCGATGCCTTCTCCCGCAAGCGGCAAAGGGTGGGCTGGAGTTGCCGGCCTCCGCCGTCTCTTCGGCGCTCCGGCGCTGCGGTTAATCGCCGCCGCGGAACACGAACGCCTCCGCCAGATCGTCAAAGGCTTTAATCACGGCACGGGTGCCGTGCTAGCGTTTCAGAGCGACGCGTACGAGGGGCTGCGGCTACAGACCGACCCGCGCTATTCGCTGGTTACCGTGTTGGACGATCTGCTCGAAGCGAAGTGCAAGCTTGACTCGGAGATCCCGCTCTTTGGCGGTCCGCCCACCCGATCAATGAACTGGTCGCGCGCACGCGCTGCGCTCTCTCGCGTGAAGCACCGACTCTTGGATGGAATCTGATGGTGCTGGTCGTGGGAGTTGCTGGGGAGCAATATCAGTGAGTGGCCGCGATTCTCAGCAGAAAGCTGTTGCCTACTCATCGTACCAACGTAGTTATTGTGTCAAGAAATACCACGTTTCCGACCATTCCACGGGCGCTCCAGCCCCCTGAACCCTAGGCCTCACTCTCCAGTAGTAGGTCGCGTTGGGCTCCAGCGCGGCCTCAGCCCTTACAGCATAGCTGTTGAAGGGTACGCTCTCCCCGCCGTGTAGCAGCTCCCAGTAGACTGGACCTATGGCCGTGGCTGGGTCCGTATTGAAGCTAGGATCTTTGGCTATCTGGATCTCATAGTAGAATATCCACGAAAATTGGTTGCGCCACCGGAGGGTGGGGGTCACGGTAGCTATGGTTTCGCCGACGGCCGGGTAATCGGGGCTTATAGACCAGCTAACCGGTAGGCGGGTGCTGAAGCTTCCGGCCACCCACTTGCTCCACCCTGGGGCATTAAGCGCCAGGGCTTTAGACTCGGTCGCGGTCCGTACTCTCCAGGTGTAGGTCATACCAGGAAGCATCACATAGCTGCCCACCCCTACAGCGGGCGACTCGTCCCTGGTACCCTGCCGGCTGTACCAGGGACGAGTCGCCGATGAACAGGTCGATGCCGGGACCATCGTTGTTCGCCGGAATGACCTGCAGATGGTACTGGGTGGTTCCCGCGGGGTTGCTCCAGCGTAGCAGCGGCTCCAGGTTGGGCACGAGCGTCGCGCCAGTTGGTCCGCTGATCACCGGCGAAGGCAACTCAACTACCAGCGCGAAGAGGCCAGGCTGGAGGCTCTGGGCGGTCATCGTCTTGGTCACGGTGTCCACAGTGGCGCTCAGGTCTACCCACCGGCCGGTCGCAGTATCGTAGCGCATTAGCTTGAGGTGGCCGGCAACGCCTCCTGCCGCGATCAGGTCGTTGTCGGTATACTTGAGCACAATGGTGGCGCTCAGATCGAATTGGACTATGGGGGCGCCGTTGGCGTCAGAGACCGCGAGATCAAAAGCCGCACTGCCGAAGCCATAACCCTCGATCAGCGGCGTCTCGACCTTTTCCTCAGCGACCTGAATGCCTCTGACCATCAACTCCACGGGCCTTACTGCAAAGGTTATGGGCCCCGGCCCAAGCCGAATTCCCGCTGGCACTCTTACCGTAACATTGCCCGCTGCCAGGTCGCCGCCGATTTTCGGATCGATGGTTCGCAGGGCAGGGACAACTGCCGGCGGTGGGATCGATATAGCCGGTGGTGTACCCGGGATGTCGGCTCTTCCGCCGCTACCTCTTCCAGATGGGGGCTGTGAAGCCGCAGGCCGTACCTTAGAGCTAAGGACGGCAAATTTTGACGCGTGGTCAGTGGAGCAGGTGACCCCTTTATCGTCCTTGGTGCAATTGGAAAGCAGCTTCCAGTCACCAATGGTGTAATCATAGTACCCCACCATGCCTTCGGTTTTGCGTATGTCAGGGTGTTCGATTCGGAAAGTAACAGCTTTTAAGAACCGGCTGATGGACTCATGACTGGTATCATTCAAAGTGAATTCGATGGCTATCGCGACGCCTTCGGAGGTCTCCATCGCAGGTGCAAGGTTGGACGTCGAAGGGGCATCAGTGGACTCTTTTATGATGATAGAAGCGAGATCGGAACTCTCCCCCAGAGCGCCCGGAGGGACGGTCAGGGTTATGAGGCTTCCTGTTGCCTGGACAAGGCAGCCGTCAGCTTTTTTACACAGCTTGATCTCTGGTTGCTGAGTCAGCGCTTTCCTAAGAACAAGGTTCTGTTCAACAGACGATATGGCGTCCGATGTCGTAACCCTGGTGAACGGTCTCTCCGTTACAAAGCCGTCAGCGTAGCCTGTAATTGTCCACGTACCACTACCCACAGTCATACAGTACTCTTTTGGAGAACTAACCTTATCTAGACCGCAGTTTTGCCCTGTAACACCTCTAGGAATGCTTACAGACCTACCATCACCACTTACTGCGGTAACAGTTACGCGGATATCCGGGGATAGCCCTTCGCCCGCAACCTCGCCACTTATCGTCGCCTGTCCATCCCCCGGAGTGAGCCTAAGGTCTGGGATCCTATTGTCGCCACTACCTAAGTCTACATCCAGCACCGAAGACAGGAAACCCGATTTAACAGCAGTCACGCTATAGCGGGTAGTGTGTGTCTTGGGCTTGCCCCGATCTCACGGACATCTATAATAGTGGGTGAAGACCCAGAAAGGATGTCGAAATGGAATCTAGAGAGAGTAGGCATCGGCGCACGTTTACGCCGGAGTACAAGGCAGAGGTGGTTGATCTGTGTCGCAGCAGCGG
>SHYC01000014.1 GCA_009693005.1 Dehalococcoidia bacterium
CTCCTCGCCGATGTCGTACACGCCCACTATGTTAAGGTGTTCGCCCAGCTTCCCCATATCCTGAGCCTCGCGCAGGATCCGCTTCCGTCCGTCCTCGTCGAGGCCCTCCAGCTTTATCAGGGCGAAGGCGACGTCTCGGTTGAGGAGGGCGTCGTGGCACAGATAGACGATCTTCTTGCCGCCCTCGCCGAGGAAGTGTATTACCACGTAGCGACCCTTGACAAAGGAGGCGGGATGGATGCGTGCGGCGGATGGGGTTGTAGTGGCGCTTGGTGTAGCCGTCTGAGGGCCGCCTAGGTTACGCTGTGCCGCCGCCAGGTAGGTCAATGCGCGCTGTTCTCTGCGTCAAGACTCAGGACCGCCTGGGCATTTTGCTGAACCGACCCCCAATCGAATTGGGCGGCTGCCTCATCAGCGGCATCTAAGTATCGTTCTATCCGTCTCTGGATTCGCTCACTAGGCATAAATACCCTCCCAAACTACCGGCGCTAAACGGCAAGAGAATATACTCTCGCAATCTCACTGTCGTCTCGTGCGATCAGTCTTCCGTTTGTCAGAAACTACGGTCGCGGCTCATCAATCGGGCACATTGCTTGATTAGATGAAGACGGCGGGTGACACCCGGAACCGTTGCGAGAGCTCGCGAACTTGTCGAATATTAAGTTCGCGCTTGCCACTCAAAACCTCCGAAACCACGCCTTGTGAGCCAACTTCCGGTAAGTCAGATTGGGTCAGCCCATGTTCTTCCATAAAAAACCGCAGCATCTCTGAGCCGCTACAGGCCGGCATCGGATGATGCGTCTCTTCGTAAAGGTAAAGTAGTGTCCCTAACGTATCTAAGAGACCGTATAGGGGGTGGCGCTCATTCGTCCCGATTACATCTAACAACTCATTGAGCCGCTTAACCGCCGTATCGTATTCGCGCTCGTTGCGGATGGTGAGCAGGGGGCGAATGCTGTCCCAGTGGATATTAAGGTCATTACGTAGGATAGTCATAGCTTCCAGCTTCCTTTGTCGTATTCCGGATGGGTTAAAACGTGGCGAATGTAGACCTTACTTCGATTGAAGTGGATGGCGGTGATCAGGCGATATTTATTGCCGGCCATATTGAACACCGTCCAATCACCTACTTTGTCTGCCGAGGGAAAAGCATTCCGCAACTCAGCAAGATTCTGAAATTTAGCGTGTTCTACAATCTTAAACCACCGCGCCAGCGCCACTTTGCTGTCCGGGTATCGTTCCCAAAACTGCCTGAGCGCTTTCCGCGAAATGATGTGCATGACCCCATTGTATCGCAGTACGAGATATTAGGCAATGCATCTCGATTCCGCTCCATCATGCGTCATTCGCCTGCTCCGGTCAGTTGAATGATTCGGGCGTCCGGGCCCTGTGGCGTCAGATCCAAAATAGCCACAGTGCCAATCCTCATCACGTCCCCGACCATGTTGGGGCTCCCAGGATTTACGAAGAGCACACCCTGATGGCTCTCGACCATTGCTCTGTGAGTGTAGCCAAAGACAACAATGTCAATGGGCTTGCCGAAGATTCCCTCAAGTTCCGTTGAGATGGACCTGCCCGCAGGATATCGCTCTGCGATAGTCCCCGGCCGAACGTCGTCGGGCAAAGAGTACATGACCAGCTCATGGACCAGGCCGATGGAGTGGCCGCCTGCCTCGACAACTACGGGGCTACTAATCCTTGGAGAAGCCTCTACGGTCGATCTCGAAGATGAGGTTGCATGGACGGGGGCTATCCGCTCCAGCCATCTGATGCAGTCGTCGATATAGATATCCCCTGCATGGAGGATGAGGTCAACGCCCTCAAAGATTCTGGCAACCTGCGGTGGAGGCTCCTTGCCCATACTTGGAATGTGAGTATCCGAGATAAGTCCTATCTTCATATATTTATTCCTTTCCGGTTGGCCGCGGCGAACTTCTCCTCATGATCTGCTGCCGGATGGCTGACTGTCCCGATGCTGTCCGAATAATAGCCCGAACCGGCTGTCACGTCAAACTTGAGCTTTTATCGGTGATATCTTTGACGCTGTCACTTTTCTCTTGCTATACTAAGACCCACGAACGGAATAATTGAATATCAACTCGTCCGCTGGGGGTGCCGTATAGGCTGAGAGGTCACCGCATAGTGACCAACCCCTAGAACCTGACCTATGATAATGCTAGCGTAGGGAAAGCGGTATATTGGAACCAACGCCAAGAGTCTTGTACCGCTTATCAAGCTCCTTGGCGTTTATGTTTTAGAGGGGATGCACATGACACAGACTGCTCAAGATAACTCAAGAGACCTTCATTTTCCTGGATTTCCCAACAGCAAAAAAGTATACGTCAACGGCTCTAGCGAAAACATAAGAGTGCCGTTCCGAGAGGTCGCCTTGACTCCTACATCAGGTCCCTACGGTGAAGAGGAGAACCCTCCTGTGAAGCTGTACGATACCAGCGGCCCCTACACAGACCAGGAGCCGGTTGCTGACATCCGGCAGGGCCTGGATCCTGTTAGACTCCCGTGGGTCATGGGCCGCGGCGACGTCGAGGAGTACGAAGGCAGAAACGTGCAGCCTGTAGATGACGGGCATAGAAACGGAAGCGCCAGAGCAAACGCCACGACCTTTCCTGGCCTCAGGCGCAAAACACTAAAGGCAACGCCCGGGAAAATCGTGACCCAGCTTCACTACGCTCGCAACGGCATCGTCACTCCGGAGATGGAGTTCGTAGCAATCAGAGAACACATGGACCCCGAGTTCGTGCGCAGTGAAGTAGCCAGAGGCCGCGCGATCATCCCCGCTAACATCAATCATCCGGAGAGCGAGCCGATGATTATCGGCAAGAACTTCCTGGTGAAGATAAACGCCAACATCGGGAACTCGGCGGTGGCGTCATCAATCGATGAAGAGGTGGAGAAGCTTATATGGGCCACGAGATGGGGATCAGATACCGTGATGGACCTCTCCACCGGCAAGAACATTCACACCACCAGAGAGTGGATCATCCGAAACTCCTCGGTACCAATAGGCACCGTTCCCATTTACCAGGCCCTGGAGAAGGTGGGGGGAAAGGCTGAGGAGCTGACCTGGGAGGTCTTTCGCGACACCATCATTGAGCAGGCTGAGCAAGGCGTCGACTACTTTACCATCCACGCAGGCGTGCTCCTGCGGTATATCCCGCTTACCGCCAAGCGGGTGACCGGCATAGTTTCGCGCGGCGGCTCCATCATGGCCGCCTGGTGCCTGGCCCATCATCAGGAGAATTTTCTGTACACCCATTTTAGAGAGCTTTGTGAAATCATGAAGTCATACGACGTCTCCTTCTCGCTGGGGGACGGCCTGCGGCCCGGCTCCATAGCCGACGCCAACGACGAGGCACAGTTCGGCGAGCTGACCACTCTTGGCGAGCTGACCCAGATAGCCTGGGAGTACGACGTACAGGTGATGATCGAAGGTCCCGGCCACGTGCCCATGCACAAAATAAAGGAGAACATGGAGCTTCAATTGGAGCTGTGCCACGAAGCGCCCTTCTATACCCTTGGGCCGCTAACTACGGACATAGCCCCCGGTTACGATCACATCACCTCGGCCATCGGCGCCGCGATGATCGGCTGGTACGGGACCGCGATGCTTTGCTACGTGACACCTAAAGAGCACCTCGGCCTTCCCAACAAGCAGGACGTGAAGGACGGCGTCATCACTTATAAGATCGCGGCCCACGCCGCAGACCTGGCCAAGGGACATCCCGGCGCGCAGGCATGGGACGACGCGCTGTCGAAGGCGCGCTTCGAGTTCCGCTGGAGCGACCAGTTCAACTTGTCGCTGGACCCTGAGACCGCAACCTCTCTCCACGACGAGACCCTGCCGGCAGAGCCGGCCAAAAAGGCGCACTTTTGCTCCATGTGTGGCCCCCACTTCTGCAGCATGAAGATCACCCAGGACGTTCGGGATTACGCAGCCAAGAAAGGGCTAGAGGCTGAGGCCGCCCTAAAGGCGGGCATGGAGGAGAAGGCCAGGGAGTTTAGGGAAGCTGGCGGCGGAGTTTACCGAAAGGCTTAGATATAGATGTACGCTTTGGCTCGACCGGCTTGGTTCCTCAGGCCATCAAACTGAGGCGTCTAGCGCGGCGAAAGGAGCTAGTATATACCCGGACGACGAAGCTCACCAAGGCAAAGGGGTACAATAGACTATACGTACAGAATTCGAAAGGCAGCAGGATTTCTACGAGCCATGGAGGTATGCTTTTTGGTCGGAGAATGGGAATCTTGTATTTCCAGAGGTTATTACGCTGCATATCACATGGTTGCCGCAGTCATCGAAGCTAAGAAAGGTTTCACTAGACCATCTTGGGAGCATGAGAGGCTCTTACAGGATTTTAGGGAGCATTTTACCTCTATAGGTTATATGTTTTCCGATCAGGATGGAGACGATTTAGCGAATTTAATGGGCCTCCGGTTTGAAGTAGATTACCGGGATGTTGAATATAATGTCAGAACAATAGAGCGTGCCATGGAGAGGACCAGGCGACTCTACAGCAGGATCAAAGAGGTGCTCGATGCGGAAAACACATAAATATCTTTTAAAAGCAGCCCAAGAATACTATGAAGAACTAGTTAAACACTGTCCTGATGTGGAGATCGACGAGGTAATGGCAGAACGTCACGCTGGCGCAGACATGTGGATTGCGCTGAAAGCGCCTATTGAGTTAGTCGATGACGTACTAGATGCAGCTGTAAAGCTGAAATTTAAATGGTTTGATGAGCGCGGGTTGAGTATTCTCGTGACAGTAAGTGGCAAACCCAGTCCAGTAGTCGCGTAAGTCTGTTAGGAAACCGTGAAGCTGAAGATAGATAAAGAAAGCGATGCCCTATACTTTAGGCTGGACGAGTCGGCGATTGTCGACTCGCATGAAGTGGAGAATGGAGTGGTCATAGACTTCAACTCCGAAGGCAATGTAGTTGGCATAGAGATCCTTAATCTGAGCAAGCGAGTGGCTCCAGAGTTATTACGCGTTCTTCAATTTGAGACTAGTTGATATAGATAGATCCAGACAGGAGAGACCCATGGACGACCATCTTACGATAGCCGGCAAGACTTTTCGCTCGCGCCTCATTGTGGGCACCGGCAAGTACAGGACAATGGAGGAGATGGTAGCTGCTATCGAAGCCTCCGGTGCGGAGATGGTCACGGTGGCCTTGCGCAGGCTGGACCTGGACAATCCAAATGAAAAGACCATCCTGGACTACATCGACTGGAATAAATACGCCATCTTACCCAACACCGCGGGCAGTCGCACCGCGGAAGAAGCAATCTTCACGGCAAGGCTTGCTCGCTCCATGGGTCTGTCGGACTGGATAAAGGTAGAGGTCATACCAGACCCAAAATACCTGCTGCCGGACCCAATCGGTACCCTTGAGGCGTGCCGGACCCTGGTAGACGAAGGCTTTGTGGTGCTGCCATACATACATGCGGATCCAATACTGGCCAGGCGCCTACAGGAGATAGGGTGCGCAACCGTCATGCCGCTGGGGTCTCCCATCGGCTCCGGGCGTGGCATCTTCACATTGGAGGAGATCCAGATAATAATAGAACAGGCCACTGTACCTGTTGTGGTGGACGCTGGGCTGGGTGTGCCATCCGAAGCTGCCAAGGCCCTGGAGATTGGGGCCGACGCCGTCCTGGTAAACACCGCGATAGCCCAGGCCGAGGACCCTGCGCTTATGGCCGAAGCCTTCCGCCTTGGTGTCGAGGCAGGAAGAAAGGCGTATCTTGCCGGACGCATACCGGCAAAGGAGTATGCATCAGCCTCAAGTCCCCTAGGTGGGGCAGCCAGGCGATCTAGGAGTTAACTTAAAAGCCCGATGCTGGTATTGAGGCTCCCGAAATGCACCGACTGCCACAGCCCTGCCTAATGCTCATAACAGATAGCGCCTTGCGTCCCGGCGCCTCTCTCGAGAGCGCTGTAGGGCGGGCCGTAGCCGGCGGAGTCAACGCGGTGCAGGTCCGAGACAAGAGTGTGACCAGCGGAGAGCTATTGCAGCTTGCACAGCGGCTGAGAGCGATCACCAACGGAAAAGCCATGCTTATCATAAACGATCGCGCCGACGTGGCTGTAGCCTGCGATGCCGACGGCGTTCAACTGCCGGAAGACGGGATTTCTCCCAAGGTAGCCCGTCTGGTCATGGGAAGAGAAGCTCTCGTAGGATGCTCAGTGCACTCCATGCAAAGCGCTTTGAACGCGGAAAGGGCTGGTGCGGACTACCTTATTCTTGGCACTATCTATCCTTCCCGCTCGCATCCGGAAGGCCCAATCGCAGGTGTGGGACTACTAAAGGAAGTCTGCCAGGCGATAGCCATACCGGTGCTGGCGATAGGCGGGGTCACAAAGGACAACATTGCGGAGGTCATAGAGAACGGAGCAGCAGGCGCAGCGGTTATCTCTGCCGTCTTGGCCGCTGATGACCCTAAGGTCGCAGCGCAAGCTATTGTGCAAGAGATGACACGCGCCTGGAGCCAAAGGCCAAGTATTGCGCGACAGGATAAGTGAACATTCAGTCCAATGAGCAGCACACGGCGAGACCGAAAATGATTCAAGTAACAGTCAATGGTAAAGATAGAGAGCTAGACGGGCCAATGTCCCTGCTGGAGTTTTTGGAAGAGAACCACATCAGCCCACAGCTCATAGCCATTGCCCATAACGGAGTAGTCCTGCACAAGAACGAGTACGGCATTATTTCTATCAAAGAAGGGGACTCTTTAGAGATAGTACGAATGGTTGGTGGTGGTTAATGATCTTACCAATACCCAAAAGTTCCGGCGAGGGAGCAAGCCATAGCCTAGGTAAACGGTTAATTGGACTTTCAACAGACCGTTAGCCAGGGTTTGGCGGGTGAGACTTTCGCCATTTTCATATCGGCCGCCACGGAGAGGATAGTTGGAGCAAAGAGCAGATGTAATCATAGTAGGCGGCGGAGTCATAGGCTGCTCCATCGCTTATTACCTTGGTAAGGCGGGCGTGAAGGCTATGGTGTTGGAGAGCGGCGAGCTGGGGGGAGAAGCGTCTAAGGCCGCTGCCGGTATGCTGGCGCCGTTGTCCCACACCACAGGACCAAGTCCATTCCTGGACCTCTGTATGGCCGGCCTGCGCTCCTTCAAGGACCTGCCAGATGAGCTAAGGGAGGCCAGCGGCATAGATATCGAGTATATCCCACGAGGCATTATCGAAGTAGCCTTCAATGACGAAGAGAAAAAGCGGCTAAAAAGGTTATTGAACTGGCAAGTCGAGTCTGGGCTGGAGATCGAGTGGCTGGACACCAAAGAGCTTAGAGCCATAGAGCCCGCGTTATCACCTGATATAATAGGTGGAATGTACTACCCGGAGGAACACCAGGTGAGGGCCACGCGGCTGGTACAGGCGTTTGCCCATGGGGCAGCTAAACATGGAGCCGGCTTTAAAGAGCGGTCCGCGGTAATTGGTATAATTGAGCACGGCCATAGGGTGGAGGGTGTAAGGACTACCGGGGAAGAATTCTACGCCGATGCAGTGGTCTTTGCAACAGGCGCATGGACCGATCTGTACGAAGGTCTACTACAGATAAAGCTTCCTGTGTTTCCAGTCCGAGGTCAGACCGTGGTGCTGCGCAAAATCCCGTCTCCAGTCCGGCACAGCATAGGCTCATCTCGAGGTTACCTCGTGCCCAAGGTAGATGGCACAATCATAGTAGGCGCCACAGTAGAAGCGATGGGATTCGATAAGAGGCTTACAGCTGCCGGTATCGCCTCCATGTTGGAAATAGCGCCCCGCTTAATTCCGGAGCTTGCGGATGCCGACTTCCTGGGCGGCGTAGTTGGGCTCAGGCCCGGCTCAAGCGATGGACTACCCATATTAGGGCAAGTGCCAGGGTGGGAAGGGCTATATTTGGCAAGCGGCCACGGTAGAGATGGTATTTTGCTCAGCGCGATAACCGGAAAGCTCATCTCGGAGCTAATAACCAGGGGAGATACGGCTATAGACCTGGCCCCTTTTAGTCTGGCAAGGTTCATGGCTTAGTAGGAGTTACGATATGGCGGTAAAAGCCTTTTACTCACTTGAACCGGGAGAGGCCATAGTAGCCGACGAAATAAAGAGCCGCTACCCATTCCTCCAGATATTTTTTCCTGAGAAGGACAAAGGAATTGACTTGATTGTCATGGGCGATTTATCCAGGGATGCCCGCTACCCTTTATCTATCCAGGTAAAAGAGAGCAGGTACTACGGCGATAATCAAAAGGTCCACTCCTGGCATCAGATTCACAAGACAAAGATAGAAGACCTTAAAGACGAAGTGGACTTTTTAGTATTTGTTACTTACGTCGATTTGCCCCAGGGCAACAAGATAGGATTTAAGCGAGAGTTAATAATAGTCTCTATCGAGGAACTCACAAAACTTTGCCTTCAAAAGAAATCTCCGAAGGACATATATAGTTTTTATTTCTCCTTCCTTTATGACTCTAGTTGGACAAAAGTCTTAGATGTCAGAGATATGAGAGAAAGCTATTGGAAGTGGGAGCAGGCACCCAGTTACTTAGCGTACTATAATAACTGGGAACAGCTAATTGATACATTAGAAGAACGAGAGGATGTGAGGGCCGCGCTTCTAGCCCTCGCTGATCCGGAAACTATCTCCTGGGAAGAGTATAAGGAACTTCGTGCGGACGAGGGATAATTGGCCAGGTATGCATTAGAGCTTAAACCACGGGCCAAGCGTGAGCTAGACAGAATCAAGGGACAAGACTACCAACGTATTTCTGTTGCCATCGATGACCTTAGAGATGATCCACGACCTAGAGGAATGCGAAAGTTGTCAGGAAATTACGATCCACCCCTTTGGAGAATTAGGGTTGGGAATCATAGAATTATTTATAGTATAGACGATAACCAATCTAAAATAACTATCGCAAGAGTAGCTCGCCGCGCAGAAGACACTTATAAAGAGCTTTAATTCTTACAAACCGTAAAAGGATGAATAAATACGTACTGTTGCATCTGCATAAGACAGGTAGTGCAGAAAAGATAGGAATATAGATGAAAGCAGAGATCATAGCTGTCGGCACCGAGATACTGTTAGGCGATATTGTGGACACCAACTCAGCTTACATAGCGGCACGCCTGCCGGCCATAGGCGTAGATGTCTACTGGATATCCGCAGTTGGGGACAACGTTGGGCGCCTCAAAGAGGTCCTGGAGCGGGCGTGGAGCCGGTCTGATATAGCTATTACCACCGGCGGTCTGGGGCCAACAGAGGATGACGTGACACGAGAGGCTATAGCGGCTATGTTAGGCGAAGAGCCATCGGTAGACTCAGTTTTAGAGGATGCGCTAAGAGAGCGCTTCCGTAGGCGCGGCACAGATATGCCCCGGCGGAACCTGAAGCAGGCGACCCTTATTCCATCTGCGGAGGCGATACCGAACGCGCGCGGCACTGCTCCGGGATGGTGGGTCAAGAAGGACGGAAAGCAGATAATCTCCATGCCCGGCGTACGGGCTGAGATGTACAACATGTGGGACGAATACGTAGCGCCCCGTCTCGCAGCTATGTCTTCAGGGACCGTTATACTCTCGCGCACCTTCAAGACCACAGGTGTAGGAGAAGGTGCTGTTGACGAGAGGCTCAGCCCCATTTTATCCTCAACAAATCCATCCATAGGCGTATACGCCAAGCAGGATGGGGTGCAGGTCCGGCTAACTGCTAAGGCGACGAGCGCAGATGAGGCCATGGCGATGCTAAACGAGCGAGACCCTTTAGTAAAGTCGCTCCTCGGCCCTATAATTTGGGGAGTCGACGACGATACCCTAGAAGTTATCATCGGCAAAATACTTAAAGAGCAACGGGCCACTCTGGCTGTAATGGAGTCTTGCACTGGCGGGCTTATTGCAAACCTAATAACAGACATTTCCGGCAGCTCCGAGTATTTCAAAGGCGGCGTGGTCTCCTACACTAACGACGTGAAGACCACTATTGGTGTCGATCCGTCGTTGATAGAGAAGCACACCGTAGTCAGTCCCCAGGTGGCAGAGGCTATGGCCGAAGCTGTAAGGCGTAAGCTTGGCGCAGACGTTGGCCTTGCGGTTACCGGAGTAGCAGGGCCGGATCCGCTAGAGGGCAGTCCTCCTGGGACCGTATACATAGGAGTTAGCGGGAAAAAGGGTTCCCGATCAACGGGCGGCGGCTTTTATCCCGCAGGCCGTCTGGAGATCAAGCGCCGAGCGGCCTATAATGCCCTTCATGCCCTCCGAAAGTACCTCCTCGATATAGAGTAATATTAGGAAACTTTTTCACAGAAACTCACAAAATGCTTGACTTCAACCCAGGAAGTCCTTTAAAATGCCTTTTGGCAGTGTGTCCACAGTAAGATATTTAGAGATTTATATAGGTTTTAATGCTTTCAGAGAAATGGTTAGCATTGGGAGAAGCAAGCAAAACCCTGGGGGTCAATCAGGCGACCTTGAGGCTATGGTCGGACCGCGGCCAGGTGAGGAGCTTCAGGACTCCTGGTGGACACCGTCGTTTCTCTGCCGAGGACGTACTGGCCATCATACGCCAGGAGGAGCGCCCTGGGGGAGCAAGCGCGTTCAGGGACATACACGAGCAGGCGGTAGAGGGGGTTAGAAGGCGCATTCGACCTTACAAAACCAGACCCTATTTATCACAGCTAGAGTTGGACGACGAGGACCGCAAGCAGATGCGTCTCATGGGCCGCAGGATGGTGGAGTTGGTGGTCGAATACCTGAAGAGTCAAAGAAACCGGCCCCGAGCGTTATTGGAAGCTAAGAGCATAGGTGAAAGCTACGGGGCGCAGGCAGCGAGAAAGGGCCTATCGCTAATAGCTTTTATTGATATCTACCTGTTCTTCAGGCACTCCCTGGAGGATGTGGTGGAGCATTTGAGCAAAGGTCTTTTTCATGGCGAGACTGGGTTGGTTTGGCCCAAAGTGAACGGCCTGCTCGACCAGGTGTTTTTGGCCGCGGTGGCCGCTTATGAGAACACGAGTCACGCGCTTGCCGAGAAGGCTACAGCCACAAAGAACAGCGCATAACACATACATAAAGTTAATAGGCTCATCTTGAGTTTGTCGAAAGGACGGTCCGATACATGGATGTCTACTACCCCGTATTTCTCAGTATAACGGGCAAGAGATGTGTGGTCATAGGCGGGGGGAAAATTGCTGAAGGAAAAGTGGACAAGCTGCTGGAATGCGGCGCAACGGTCACGGTGGTGAGTCCCGTCCTGACACGCAAGATGAAAGAGCGGTCGAACAAGAACGAGTTCACCCATTTGGAAAGGACTTATCAAAAGGGCGATATTGCAGGTGCTTACCTGGCGCTGGTTGCCACCGACGATAACAAGGTCAACCAGTCCGCTGCTGATGAAGCCCGCGAGCTCGGAATCCTCGTCAACACCGCCGACGATGTAAAGAACTGCGATTTCATAGCGCCTGCTATCGTGCAGAGAGGCGATCTTACCATTGCGGTGTCTACCGCAGGGCGCAGCCCAGCCATGGCTCGCAGGGTGAGAGAGGAGCTGGAAGAGCTGTTCACACCCGATTACGCAGACCTTCTGACGGTGCTGGGTGATGCGCGTACCGCCTTAAGAAAGAGTGGGCTGCGACCTGATGCGGAAGAATGGCAAAAGGCGATAGATAGCGAGTTGAAGTCCATGGTCCGCCGTGGCGAGTTGGAAGCGGCAAAAGACCGGCTTGTATCGACTTTGGAGAAGCATACCTAAGCTCTCCGGCCAGGCTCTGGACAGCGAGTCGCCTATGGAAACAGGACAAGCAATTTGCTTGAGAGAGTGAAATAGTGCACGTATTACTTGTAGGGATCAATTACAGGACCGCTCCACTGGACATCCGGGAGCGGTTTGCCATCAATTCCGAGAGCGGACAGCTCATGCTGGCCCGTCTCTTGGAGTTTGTAAGGACCTGTGTCGTGGTGGCCACCTGCAACCGTACCGAGATATACACAACGGTACACGACACGGTCTTAGCCGAGCAGCATCTTAAGCTCTTCTTGTCGGACTGGAGCGATCTGTCCCTTGAAGAAGTGGAGGAATACAGCTATTCAAAGAGCCATGAGGAGGCCATAAGACATCTATTCAAGGTAAGCTGCGGACTGGATTCCATGGTCCTGGGAGAAGACCAGATATTGGGACAGGTCAAAGACGCCATGGAAATGGCACAAGCACGGGGAGCTATCGATGCTATACTGTCCAACCTTTTCAGACAGGCTATACGTACCGGAAAGAGGGCGAGGACTCTTACAGAAATAGGACGTTATCCTGTCTCAGTCAGTTCTGCAGCAGTCGCCGCAGCGAAGGAGTTTGTCGGAAGTCTGGAATCCCGGAAGGTTTTGTTAATAAGCGCGGGTGACGCCGGGAAGCTGACCGGCAAAAATCTGATGTCACAGGGCGCTAAAATAACCGTAACCAGCAGGACCCTGACAAAGGCCAAAGAGCTCGCAAGAGATATAGGCGGTCAGGCTATTCCTTTCGAACAATTGACGGATGCTGTAGCGCACTCAGATATAGTAATCTCCTCGACTGGAGCCCCTCAGCACATCTTGACTAAGGACCAAGTCCGCTCTGCTATGGGCAGCCGCGCCGGACACCCTCTCTTTATTATCGATATTGCCGTTCCCAGGGACGTTGATCCGGAAGTATCAGACCTGCCGGACGTAGTCCTAAAAAACATAGACGACCTTCAGGCAGTAGCAGAGTCCAACAAGCTTCAGAGAGAGGGCGAGGTCGACAAGGTAGATGAGATCATCGATAGAGATTTGGAGCGTTTTGTGGGCTGGTGGCATACGCTCGTCGTAGTCCCAACCATTACTGCCCTCAAGGCCCGCGCGGAAGATATAAGACAAAGCGAAGTGCAGCGTACCCTAGCCAGACTAAATAACATCAGCATCGAAGATGCAGCCAGAATAGAGGCTATGACCAAGGCTATCGTCAAGAAGATAATCCACCAGCCCGTGGCATACCTGAAATCGGAGGGAAGCAGCAACGGGCACGCGGAGGCCCTGAAGCAGCTGTTTGACCTGAACGTAGAGGGCCATATTAAGTAGTAGCGTATTGATTGAAATCTAGACTTATTGGCTCGAAAATAGGACATACAAGGATATACAAGGGAAGCAGTGTGACCCTCACCCTGTTCCCTCTCCCAGAGAGAGAGGGAACAGCCTATATGATAGTTGTTGCGAAGAATGGGCAGTCCAGAGGGGTTTCCCCTTTGGCAGGGGGTTTGGGGGTATTACGCGTTGGCAAAGGCTGATCCTTTGGTGTGGAGGTTTGCACCTCCACTACCAGAACTAGAACGGCGGTACAGAGTGCGCAATCTTAACAAACCTTTTATCCTGGGCACCAGAGGAAGCGCTCTTGCCCTCAGGCAGACAGACATGATCGTAATGCAGCTACGCAAGGCGCATCCGGACGTCGAGTTTGTGGTCGAGATACGCAGTATATCAACCGAGGGTGATCGGCAGTCCACGGTGCCCCTAACCCAGATAGCCGGCAGAGGCGTATTTGTAAAAGATATAGAGATGGCGCTGCTGGCTGGCGAGATCGATGTGGCCGTTCACAGCCTGAAGGACATGCCAAGCGTCATTACTCCCGGCTTGACCATAGCAGCCGTAAGCGAGAGAGAAGACCCCAGAGACGTGATTGTATCCAAGCGGGGCTTCAGCTTTAACGCGCTGCCGAGAGAGGCTACCGTGGGGACCAGCAGCATCCGCCGCTCGGCCCAGCTCCTGGCGCTTAGGCCGGACCTGAAAATGGAGTCTCTGCGGGGCAACGTTGATACCCGTCTCAGAAAAGCCCTGGACGGCGAACACGATGCCATAATAGTGGCAGCCGCCGGCGTACTAAGGCTGGATAGAAAGAAGGATATTACCGAGTACCTGTCGTACGAGACGTGTCTGCCCGCCGTGGGACAGGGTGTCCTAGCGGTAGAGACTCGAGAGGACGACGAGGAAACGATCGAACTGGTTTCGTCCATAGACTGTGGCGATGTACACAACTGCATAATAGCCGAGAGAGTGTTCTTGCATGAGCTGGGCGGTGGCTGCCTCGTTCCGATAGCAGGGTTTGGCGTTGGCGAGGATGGAGAGTTGTGCCTCAGAGGCATGGTTTGCTCGCCCGATGGCCGCAACATAATAAGAGACGAAATGAGAGGCGACTTGGGTAGTCCCATCGACGTGGCGCGTGCCTTGGTGCAGAAATTTCTACAGCGGGGCGCCCAAAAGGTCATCGAGGAGTACGAGCAGTCTATCCAAGCAAGATAGCTTGTGTTGAGGCTCTCGAAATGCTTGTATTGAGGCTCTCGAGATGGTGATAGCAATGGCTAATACTGGGACCGTATATCTAGTAGGCGCCGGGCCGGGTGATCCCGGCCTTATAACTCTAAAGGGACTTAAATGTCTGCAGCAGAGCGACGTGGTCATATACGACCGTCTTATAAACCCGCAGCTACTCAAGCATGCTAAGCCCGGCGCAGAGATCATCTACGCTGGCAAGTCCGTTGGCTACCACACAATGACTCAGGAGGAGATAAACTTTCTCCTGATATCCAAAGCCAGGGAGGGGAAGAAGGTATGTCGTCTCAAGGGAGGCGACCCCTTTGTTTTTGGACGGGGCGGAGAGGAGGCAGAGGCCCTTGTCAAGGAAGGGCTGCATTATGAAGTAGTGCCCGGCATCACCTCCGCCATCGCTGCCCCCGCCTACGCAGGCATACCCGTCACTCAGCGCGGCCTCACCTCCTCGTTTGCAGTGATAACCGGCCATGAGGACCCCACCAAAGAGGAGGGCCAACTGGACTGGGCGGCCCTCGCCAAAATGGGCACGCTG
Organism: Dehalococcoidia bacterium; assembly: GCA_009693005.1. Taxonomy (GTDB): domain Bacteria; phylum Chloroflexota; class Dehalococcoidia; order SHYD01; family SHYC01; genus SHYC01. The sequence goes on from SHYC01000014.1 coordinate 14,878, forward strand.
GTATGCCTTATGGGGGCAGAGAACCTTCCCAATATCGTGAACAAGCTAATCGAGCATGGCCGCTCTCCGAGCACCCCCGCTGCGCTGGTACAGTGGGGCACGTGGCCGAAACAGAGAGTCGTTGATGGAACTTTGAGTGATATAGTGCAGCGGGCCAGGGAGGCCAAGCTGGGGCCACCCGCAGTTACGATAATCGGAGAGGTAGCAGCGCTAAGAGATAAGCTCCACTGGTTCGATAACAAGCCTCTCTTTGGCAAAAGAGTGCTGGTGACCCGCTCCAGAGAGCAGGCCAGCCGCCTCTCAGAGCTTCTGGCAGAGCTGGGCGCAGAGCCGCTGGAAACGCCGGCCATCCGCATAGAAGAGCCGGAGGACTATGGCCCACTCGACGAGGCCGTAGGAGATATCCGGAGCTACCAGTGGATAGTCTTCGCCAGCGTCAACGGCGTGAACGGCTTCTTCCGCCGCCTTCATGCCCAGGGAAAGGACGCTCGCGCTCTGGCGAGCACAAAAATATGCGCCGTCGGCCCGGCAACCGCCACCGCGCTAAAAGAGCAAGGAATTATTGTAGATTTACTACCGAAAGAGTACCTGACCAGCGCAGTAGTTGCTAAACTAGGCGAGCAGGGAATTTCTGGAGCGCGAGTGCTGCTGCCTAGGACAGATATAGTCGGCGAGGACATGGCCGGCGGGCTGGAGGCTCTGGGAGCGACCGTCGATCAGGTTGTCGCCTACCGGACCGTCGCCTCCAAAGAGCTGCCCGACGACCTTGTGGAAGATCTCCACAAGGGTCGCATAGACATCATCACCTTCGCCAGCTCCTCCACGGTCCGCAACCTGGTCTCTCTGCTGAACGGCGACATCTCCCTGCTGTCGAAAACCAAGATCGCCTCAATAGGCCCCATCACCAGCAAAATGGCTGGCGAGCTCGGTTTGCATGTGGACATCGAGGCCCAGGAGCATACGATATCGGGGCTGGTGGACGCGATAGTGGAGGCGTTAAAGCTTTAAGATGAAATGACGGTGTGGTATTTTCTCGCCTAAACCTGACAAAGTTTGGAGAATGTGATGTGTGAGACACATCTTGAAGATATGCTTGCAGCGTATCCCGAAGAATTCTTTCCGGATAGAGGGTTTAAACTAGCTGGCAGGCAGCAATCTTTGCGTGGGGTAGGACGCTTTGACCTACTCTTTCAAGATGACCGCTCCCGGTACTGGCTGATTGAGCTTAAGGCCGTTGCTCTTAGGATAACCGACACGGATCAGGTTATGGGATACTATGAGGAGTTACACGAGCGAAACAAGCAAGAAGCATATATTCCTTGTTTTATAGCTCCTAACATTCCACACGCTGTCCGAAACTACTTGAATGGTAAGGGAATGGAGCACAAAGAAATTACCATTGCTGAATTCCGGCGTGTTGCCAATGGCAAGGAAATATCACCGCAGTGTGGCTTTTTTGGAGTGAACAATATAGAAACGCTACGTGAAGAGCGAACAGACAAGAGAAAGATACAGGACAGTAAGGAAACCATGCCTGACATCATACTCGCGCAGAAGATTGACCAGTTAATCGATGCTTACCTTCGAAAGCAGGGCATGACCGAAGCCAGGCCAAGTGATGTTATGCCAATGCTAGTACAGGCTGGCGTGTTCCCAAGTCATTTCAACGGCGATTTTGTGCCCCTGAGAAAATTGCTGCGGTCCCTCGATGGGCCAGGAAAACTCGGAGTTATGCGAACGGTTGATCCTCATAGGCGGCAACCGTTACGTAAGAATGGTACCCCTTACACTGACTGGTACTTCCGTCCAATACCACCTTTAGAGACGTCACCTTGACCCTGTCAGCCGAGGCATATAATACAACTGGTCGCCGGCGGCAGAAATAAAGGAATCTACCCGCCGATAGAAAGTTCTAAGCCCAGACTGATAGAGATCGAGATAAGGTATTAAATAGGCCGCTGGAGAAAAGGGAATGGGCCTAACACACCTAGAACTTGAAGTCGGCAATCCTGCTAATCCGGAGATCACTGAAAAACTGGAGTTCCTGATCGACTCTGGCGCCATCCATTCTGTAATACCCATATTAGTACTGGAACGTCTAGGGCTGACACCTCTAGGAGAACAGACCTTTCGACTTGCGAACGGCGGCAAAATTGTTCGTAAGAAGGGCTGGGCAATGTTTAGGTATGGCGAGAGAGTAGGCGTGGCGGACGTGATATTTGGTGAAGAGGGAGACAGCACCCTGTTGGGTTCGACAACGTTGGAGGCTTTAGAGCTTGGCCTAGACCCTATTAAACGCGAGCTCATAGAACTGCCGATGCTAATGTGACCAGTCCGCCAGAAATGGAGCAAGCGATATGACGACAACCAAACTTTTTAAAGTATTCCTTGAGTGGTACCTTCGAACGGAGGAGGCACAGCCATGAGCCAACCCAAAGTAGAAGTAGGAGCATAGGATGAGACAGTTCAAGGTTGTAGTCGAAAAGCATTCCAGTGGCTATGTGGCCTATCCTCTCGGACTGAAGGGTGCCGTTGTTGGTGAGGGTGATACATACGAAGAGGCTCTAGCTGACGTGAAGTCTGCCATCCGCTCTCATATCGAGACTTTTGGCCCAGAAGTCTTGAATGAGGACTCGCCAGTTCTTGACGCCTTTGTGGCTGACGCCGTGATATCTTTATAGTGCCCAGGTTTCCTGTTGATGCTCCGAAAGAGAGGGTCGTGAGGGCCTTTGAACTGCTAGGGTTCCACCTTGTTCGGGAGCGGGAGCATATTTCAATGGCCCGGGAAAACCCAGACGGGACTCAGACGCCTCTAACTATGCCCAACCATCCCAGGATTAAGGGGCCAACTCTAAGAACCATCTGCACCCAAGCAGGCATTTCCCGGGGTGAGTTCTTGAAGGCCTATGAAGAGACTTAAGTAGGGGCTTATTGCAATACGCCCCTACGAGATGGCGAAAGCTTCGACCACGGCACGGAGGTGCAAACCATGACCCAGCCTGAAACCAAAGCTAGATTTCCCATCACACGCCTGCGGAGGCTTCGCCGCACCGAGGCCCTGCGGGGCATGGTGCGGGAGACGCAGCTGTCGCCGCACGACTTCGTTTACCCTCTATTCGTTACACACGGCCAGGGAATCAAGCAGGAGATAGCCTCCATGCCCGGCCAATACCATCTTTCCATAGACCAGCTAGCGGCAGAGGCGCAAGAGGTCCACCGTTTGGGTATTCCAGCGGTCATCCTCTTTGGGCTGCCCGCGACGAAGGACGAGGCCGGCTCCGAGGCTTATGACGATGCTGGTATTGTGCAGGAGGCGATCAAGACCATCAAAGAGGCCGCGCCGGAGCTTATGGTTATTACCGACGTCTGCCTGTGTGAGTACACCAGCCACGGCCACTGCGGCATCGTGCTGTACGACGGCTCGGTGGACAACGACCGTAGCCTGGAGCTTATAGCTCGTACCGCCCTCTCCCACGCCCGCGCCGGGGCCGATATGGTAGCGCCGTCCGACATGATGGATGGACGGGTGGCAGCCATAAGGGATACCCTGGATAAAGAAGGCTACGCCAACACTCCAATCATGGCCTACTCCGCCAAATACTCCTCCGCCTTCTACGGCCCCTTCCGGGAGGCTGCGGGGTCCACGCCACAGTTTGGCGACCGTCGCGGGTATCAGATGGACCCGCCCAACGCCAGAGAAGCCATGAGAGAGATCGAGCAGGACATCCTTGAGGGCGCAGACATTGTGATGGTCAAGCCCGCGCTGGCCTATCTGGACATCATCGCGCGCGCCAGAGAGCGCTTCGATCATCCCATCGCGGCCTACAACGTCAGCGGCGAGTACGCGATGGTCAAGGCCGCCGGACGCATGGGCTGGATCGACGAAGAGCGCATCGCCATGGAAATCCTTACCGGCATCAAGCGAGCCGGCGCGGACATCATCATAACCTACCATGCGAAAGACGTCGCTAAGAGACTGAGAGGCGAATTCGACAAAGAAAGCTACGAGAAGGAGCGGGAGAAAAACTTTACTTACTACGACGCCCACAGTCAGGAGATTAGGGACAAACACCAAGGTCACTACGTAGCCATAGCTGACGGCAAGCTGATAAAGGTCTGCAAAAGTTATGACGAGTCCCGAGATTCAGTGAAAGGATATCGACATGCACTAGTATTCGGAGCAGATTCCGAGCCGATGCGAGAACCTGTATATATAAGAGGTAGTGTGTGGCGGTTCAAGTAACCATCCTTGCCAACGCTTCTAACGAATACCGTGTAATTGTAGAAATTGCAGAGCGTCAGTTTGAGGTTGTTATCGATACCGGCTTCACCAATCCACTTTGCCAGGTCGGATTGGCCCTAGACAACAATAGCTATCAAGCCGTACAGACAGAATTGCACGACTTATTAGAAGCAGAGCTTTATCCAGTGGGAGAACCCACTCCGGTAAGAGTAGATAGCGGAATAGGCGTTGTTAACATTTTTGGTCTGGACAACAGCGAAGTGCTCACGAGAGTAGTAAATGCTGGAGAAAACATTCTTGGTGTATGCTACTTCCACGGACTTGCAGATTTCGAGGTGTCCTGGAACCTGGCAGAGAAAGCTATGACTATAGGAAGGCAGAGATAGCTGTACGATAAAGGAATATCTTATTCTATCGCCCAACAAGCGAAGAAATATGGCGAGATGTAGAAGAGAGGATAGCGAATATGGCTGTTGAGCAATTATTGGCTGGAAAGAAAGCTGAGCTCTTCGTCTTCAGTGAGCTTTTAAAGAGGGGTGTACTCCCATATATTCCTCTAGTTGATGCAGAAGGTATAGATGCCATAATCAAGACACCAGATAATGAGCATCTAGAGTTACAGATTAAGAGCGTGCAAACCGAGCGTGACCCCAGATGGTTTCAGGTAAATAAATTAGAACCCAATTTCAGGAAGTTTATTATTTGCATTGAACCTAATTTTACTGCCTGGATAATACCATCGCTAGCCTTTGCTAAATATGCCACTGTAAGTAAAAAGATATACGATCTGAGCCTTGACGCTGCACTGCAGGGTACTACTAAGAAGAGGAAAGATATCTTTGTTCGCTTTAAAGACAATTGGGATTTACTATCGCGACCAATGGAGGATATAGGGGATCTCTTGGCCATGTACGACTCTTTGATGGCACCTGAAGAGGAAGCCATGTCTTGGGAAGAGTATAAGAGACAGCGGGCTGCCGGTGTACGAAACACAAAATAGTAGCAGACGTATTCAACGAGAGATTGATTTATTACCGAATAGATCCTACATCAGAATATCAAAGCCTATTGACACTCTTGCCAGTAATCCAAGGCCTCCTGGCTGCGTGAAGGTAGAAGGAGATATTTACAGGATAAGAGTAGGCCCTTACCGAGTAATATACCTGGTTGATGATGCGAATCAGCGTATTGAGATTGGTGCTGTCCATCGTAGGGACGAGTCAACATATAAAAATTATAGAGACTTATTTAAATAGCTTATGAACACCTCACATTCCCAGGAACTATATGCCGAAGCGCAAAAATATATGCCCGGCGGCGTGTCCAGCCCGGTGCGGGCCTTCCGCGCGGTGGGCGGCAACCCGCTCTTCATTCAGCGCGGTGCAGGATCGCATATCTACGATGCCGACGGCAATGAGTTTATCGACTACGTTTGCTCCTGGGGACCTCTCATTGCTGGGCATGCTCATCCAAAAGTTGTGGCTGCTATACAGAAGGCCGCGGAGTTGGGGACCAGCTATGGCGCTCCTACGGAGGCGGAGATAGAGCTGGCAAAGCTCATCATATCGGCGCTGCCATCAGTGGAGATGCTGCGCTTTGTCAGCTCGGGGACGGAGGCTACTATGAGCGCGCTGCGGCTGGCGCGGGCGTACACGGGACGGGACAAGATAATAAAGTTTGACGGCTGCTATCACGGCCACGCCGATGGGCTACTGGCCAAGGCCGGCTCAGGCGTAGCCACCCTGGGACTGCCGGACAGCCCGGGCGTACCCCAGTCCTACGCGCAACACACACTGGTGGCCCCGTACAACGACCTTGACTCAGTACAGGCCCTCTTTGAGACATACCCAGGGCAGATAGCAACGATAATCGTTGAGCCGGTAGCGGGCAACATGGGCGTAGTTTCTCCAGCGCCGGGATTTCTGCAAGGCCTAAGAGACCTCACGATGCAGGGCGGGGCGCTTCTTATATTCGACGAGGTAATAACCGGATTTAGAGTGGGCTGGTCTGGAGCGCAGGGACTGTACGGCGTTTCGCCGGACCTTACCTGTTTGGGCAAGATTATTGGAGGAGGACTACCGGTAGGAGCTTATGGAGGGCGCCGGGAGATTATGGAGATGATCGCCCCAATGGGGCCGGTGTACCAGGCAGGGACTCTCTCCGGGAATCCACTGGCGATGGCGGCCGGGTTAGCCACGTTGAGCCTCCTCTACGAGCCAGGAGTTTATGATAGGCTGGACGCAATAGCTGACAGGCTGGAGAACGGTCTAAAAGAGGCGTCCAGAGAGGCCAGAGTACCCACCTTTTTGTCCAGAATCGGCTCAATGATGACCACCTTCTTTACCAGCGAAAATGTGACCGACTACGCGACGGCCCGCACTGCGGACGCCGCAGTCT
>SHYC01000015.1 GCA_009693005.1 Dehalococcoidia bacterium
AGGTGCATAGACAAACACCTGCTCAGAATTGACACAGCTGTCGAACGCGTCCTCTGAATCTACGTTACGTAGTGTTTACTTAATACAACGGTAATATTCACGTAACCTTTTAGAAATCTCCGACTGGTATCGTGTACCATATCTGGCGCAATAAGCAAGTGCGCCGGAACAAATTTGTATGAAGGGGGGGTTAATACTTGCTGAAAAGATTTTCACGGCTCTTCTCTCTGGGAGTTGGCCTGGTATTCAGCGGCGCCTTACTTGTAGGCTGCAGCGCTGCTGCGCCGCCGCCGGCTAGCGCACCGGCGAGCACACCTGCTGCCGGGAGTGCTGCTCCCAGCAGCCCTGCGGGCGGGGGCACGATCAAGGTCGGTGTTCTTCATTCCCTATCCGGCACCATGGCAATCAGCGAGACGTCTGTCAGGGACGGCACACTGCTGGCCATCAAGGAGATCAATGCGAAGGGCGGCGTGCTGGGCAAGCAGATCCAGCCGGTGATTGAGGATGGCGCCTCAGATTGGCCAACGTTCGCAGAAAAGTCCAAGAAACTTATCCAGCAGGATAAGGTCGCGGTCGTGTTCGGCTGCTGGACCAGCGCCAGCCGCAAGGCGGTCCTGCCGGTGTTCGAGAGCCTAAAGGGGCTCCTCTTCTACCCGGTACAGTACGAAGGTTTGGAGATGTCACCAAACATCTTCTACACCGGTGCGACAACCAACCAGCAGATCGTTCCGGCTGTGGAGTACCTCCTAAAGGAGAACAAGAAGAAGTTCTTCCTCCTGGGATCCGACTATGTGTTCCCGCGCACGTCCAACAAGATCATTAAGCTGCAGTTGGAGGCGCAGGGCGGTACGCTCGTAGGCGAGGAGTACACGCCGTTGGGACACACTGACTATACCACTGTCGTATCAAAGATCAGAGCCGCAGCGCCTGACGTGGTGTTCAACACGCTGAACGGTGACTCCAACGTGGCGTTCTTCAAGGAGTTTAAGGCCGCGGGCCTGACCCCCGACAAGATGCAGACCATGTCCGTGAGCGTTGCCGAGGAGGAAACACGCGGCATCGGGCCTGAGAACATGGTGGGCCATCTGGTGGCCTGGAACTACTACCAGACGACCAAAACCCCTGAGAACGAGAAGTTCGTAGCCGCTTATAAGGCCGCGTACGGCGAAAAGCGCGTGACCGATGACCCAATCGAAGCCGGCTACTTCGGTGTCTACCTCTGGGCAAAGGCTGTGGAGAAGGCAGGAAGCACAGACGTCGAGAAGGTGCGCGTTGCCGCTAAGGGCATAGAGTTTGCTGCGCCCGGTGGCCCGGTCAAGATTCACGCCACCAACCAGCATGTGGCCAAGACCGTCCGCATTGGCAAGGTCCGAGCCGACGGCCTTATCGACGAGATCTCGAATTCCGGAAAGCCAGTCGAGCCTGATCCGTATCTGGAGACCTACCCTTGGGCTAAGTCGCTCAAACCCTAGTTTTCAGGTATAAAACTTGTCCCAGGTGGGGCCAATTGTTACAATAGGCCCCACCTGGGACGTATTCTATAAAGTGGGAACGGTTAGTGGACCCAAGCGTAATCATCGTCCAACTATTCAATGCCATGAGTGTAAGCTCGATCCTGCTGCTGATCGCGCTCGGTCTCGCGTTATCTTTCGGCCTCATGGGCGTCATCAACATGGCACACGGTGAGTTCATCATGATTGGCGCCTACACCGCTTACACTCTGCAGAACCTTCTAACGAGCGCGCTGGGTGACAAGACCCCGGACGTTTCGTTTGCTCTAGCCATTCCAGCCGCGTTTCTAGTGGCTGGGTTCGCCGGCTTCCTACTGGAGCGTCTGCTCATCCATCGCCTATACGGACGGCCGCTTGACACTTTGCTAGCCACCTGGGGAGTGGGCATGGTGCTGCAGCAGTCCGCCCGCTCGATCTTTGGCGCACCCAATGTCCAGGTGGTGGCCCCCAGCTGGTTGTTAGGAGGGATTACCCTGGCTCCAGGATTAGTGCTGCCCGGGAAGCGTATTTTCATGGTACTGCTGGCAGGGCTGTGCTTGTCCGGCGTTTACTTTTTCATATATCGGACCTCGAGCGGCCGTCGGCTAAGGGCGGTCATGCAAAACCGCGATATGGCGGCCGCTCTCGGTGTGGCCACCAGGCGGGTGGATAGCATCACCTTTTCGGTTGGCGCAGGACTGGCGGGTATCGCCGGTTGCGCTCTTACCCTCATTGGGCCTATAGGTCCCACCCTTGGCACCAACTACATCGTTGATTCGTTCATGGTGGTGATCTTCGGCGGAGTGGGTCAACTGACCGGCACCCTGCTGGCAGCTCTGGGCATCGGATTCTTCAACGTGATGTTTGAGTTCTGGAGCACCGCGGTTGTTGGCAAGGTAATGGTTTTTACAATGGTTATAATCTTTCTTCAATGGAAACCTGCCGGACTCCTCGCGCTGAGGACTCGTTGAGTATGAATTCCGTCAATGATGAGCGTATGAAGGCGCCGTTAATTTTGGAGGGGACTGCAGCAGGACCACATGCTACTGAGCCTGATACGCGTAACGCGATTCGTTCTCAAAGACACTTAGGCCACGTAGCCTTACAGTCTGCGCCACTAGCGCTGGGGCTCTTGGCGCTGCTTTTGGCGCCGGTGTTCCTCTCAGACTTCAGGCTGTCGTTGCTGGCGAAGTTCTTGACTTACGCGATCGTCGCCCTGGCTATTGACCTCGTCTGGGGATACGCCGGCATGTTGAGTTTGGGCCACGGAGTATTCTTTGGCCTGGGCGGATACGCTTTCGCCATGTACCTCAAACAGGAAGCATCCCGCGGAGCTCTGCCAGATTTCATGTCCTGGAGCGGGCTGACCGAGCTGCCGGTATTCTGGGCCCCTTTCGCCAACGCGTGGTTTGCCATTCCTATGACTATGATTATCCCAGCCGCAGTCGCAGGACTGGTGGGCTACATGGTGTTCAACAGCCGCATTACAGGGGTATACTTCTCTATCATCACCCAGGCGCTGGCGCTTATCGTAAGCATTCTGTTCATTGGTCAGCAGCCGTACACCGGCGGAACCAACGGAATTACTAATTTCCAGACCATTTTTGGCCGGGCGCTCATCCTGGACGACGTTCGGCTTACGCTTTACTACGTCACAGTAGCCGTGCTCGTGTTATCGTTTCTGCTGTCTCGGTGGCTGATATCGTCCCGGTTCGGCTGGCTGCTGGTAGCCTTGCGAGACGATGAAAACCGGGTCCGTTTTATCGGCTACAACCCGGCACATATCAAGACAGCCATCCTCATGTTCTCAGCCGCGCTCTCCGGCGTCGCGGGGGCGCTGTTCGCCACCCAAGTTGGCATAATCTCCCCGGCTTTGATAGGCGTCGTGCCTTCCATTGAGATGGTGGTGTGGGTAGCCGTTGGCGGCCGGGGTACTCTGGTCGGGCCGATAGTCGGCGCAATATTGGTGAGCGCAGCCAAGAGCAGCCTCAGTGAAGGCTCTCCAGATTATTGGTCATACTACTTTGGAGCTCTGTTCATCGGATCGGTGCTGGTGTTCCCACAGGGGATTGTGGGTGGGGCTCGGCAGCTTTCCTCGTTCGTCAGGCGCCGGCGACCAGGATATAGGAGAGTGTAATGCCAGAAAACAAGATCCTTGTGTGTGAAGACGTAAGTGTAGCCTTCGACGGCTTTACCGTCTTGGACCACTTGAATTTCTCTATCGACTACGCAGAGCTGCGGTTCCTGATTGGCCCAAATGGCGCCGGCAAGACAACTTTGCTGGATATTATCACGGGGAAGACACGACCTCAAAGCGGGAGGGTGTTTTTCGACTGTTCCGGCACACAGGTGGACGTGCTGCGCCATCAAGAGCACTATTTAGTCCGACGCGGTATCGGCCGGAAGTTTCAGACGCCAGCCGTGTTCTCCAGCCTAACTGTTTTCCAAAACCTGGCCGTAGCGGTCAGCTACCTCCGGAATCCTACGGCGGTGTTCAGAGCCATAAACCGCCAGGATTTCGCAAAAGTCATGGATACGCTTGAGAAGGTTGGCCTTACGGCCAGGAGTGAGGATAAAGCCGGGTCTCTTTCTCACGGCGAGCAGCAGTGGCTGGAGATTGCTATCCTTCTGGTGCAGGAATCTAAGCTTTTACTGCTGGATGAGCCGGTCGCGGGTATGACCCGTCCCGAGCGCGAACGGACTGGCGAGTTATTGCGGTCAATCGGCAATGACCGCTCGGTATTGGTGGTGGAGCACGACATGGAGTTCGTCCGCCAGTTTGCCAATACGGTCACAGTGCTGCATCTGGGCAAAGTGCTGAGCGAAGGACCAATGGAGCTGGTGCAGCAAGACCCCGAGGTAATCCAGGCCTATCTGGGTCATAATAAGGCGAGAGTTCTCCAGGACGCGTCCGCTGCCGGACATTAGTCGCTCGAAAAGAGTAACGCTATCATGCTTGTAGTACAAGACCTGTCAGCCTCCTACGGCGAGAGCCAAATCCTGTTCGATATATCATTGCGCGTGCCGGAGGGGCAGGTCGTATCGTTGATGGGTAGGAACGGCGTGGGCAAGACGACGCTGCTTAAGTCTATTATGGGGCTGATGCGGCCCAAAAGCGGACAGGTCCATCTAAAGGGCGTAAATGTCACTGCGCGTCCTGCCTACGAGCGGGCCCGTGCCGGTATCGGTTATGTGCCGCAGGGCCGAGGCATCTTCCCGTACCTAACCGTCGAGGAGAACCTCCTATTGGGCTTGGAGGCGCTACCGACCAATAAGCGGGGTTTGGAATCTATCGAGGAGATATGTGATCAGTTTCCATCGCTGCGCACCTACAAGCGGAAGGTCGCCGGCACGCTCAGCGGTGGGCAGCAGCAGCAGCTTGCGTTTGCGCGTGCGCTGGTCCGGAAGCCCACCCTGCTGCTGCTGGACGAACCCACCGAGGGCATCCAGCCATCCATAGTTGACGAGATTGAACAACTCATTTTAGGCCTGCGCGAACAACGCAGCATGTCCATTCTCCTGGTGGAACAGTTTCTGGACTTTGCGATGAGTGTCTCGGATTACTGCTATGTTATGGAAAAGGGCAACATAGTGGCGGAGGGTGCAGCAGGTGAACTGCAGCAAGACGCCATCCGAGAGTATCTAGCGGTCTAGCGAGATACAATTGGGCCCATTGTCCGCGTTGATAAACTTCGGGAACGGAGGACAAGCTTACGGTTAAAGTGGACGCAAGCGAATGTCGCGTGGCCCTGGCTCAACATCCCTAAGTTCGTCCCCCTCATCCCTTCCGGATTTCAGAAACGCCCGGACGCAGAGACTACACGTAGGAGGCAAGAAATGGTATCGCAAAACAAGCCCTGGATGGTATTGATCCTTACCGCGTTAGCTGCTCTGCTCATGGCGTGCTCAGCCGCCGGCCCCGGCGGCTCGACGTCCAATAACAGTCCCGCGCCCGCCGGTAAGCCAATTAAGCTTGGCTTTAGCGCATGGCCCGGCTGGTTCCCCTGGCAGGTGGCGCAGGAGGCCGGCATTTTCAAACAGGCTGGCGTTAACGTAGAGCTTGTCTGGTTTGAGGGCTATCTCGACTCGATTAACGCGCTATCGGCTGGTCAGCTTGACGCCAACAGCCAAACAATGAACGACACCCTAACGTCGATAGCCGCCGGCGCGGACCAGCACATCGTCCTGGTCAACGACAATTCGACGGGCAATGATCAGATCATCGCCGATAAGGGCATCACGAGCGTTGCCGGACTCAAGGGTAAGAACGTCGGCGTGGAAGTCGGGGTCGTAGACCACTTTCTCCTCGCTCTCGGTTTGCAGAAAGCCGGCCTCAAGCTCAGCGACGTTAAAGTTGTGAACCTGGAGACCGGCGCGGCCGCAGCAGCGTTCGCGTCCGGCCAGATGGATGCGGTCGGCGTCTTCGCCCCGTTCACCACCCAGGCTATAAAGAGGCCCGGCTCTATGGTACTCTTCTCGTCCAAAGACTTCCCCGGCGCTATCCCAGACCACCTGGTGGTAAGCGGCGACCTTAGGAAGAATCGCCCTGCCGACGTCCAGAAATTGGTAAACGCCTGGTATATGACCCTGGACTACATCAAGGCCCATCCAAAGGAGGCCATCGCCATTATGGCGAAGCGCGGCGGAGTGTCGGAGGCGGAATACAAAGAATTTGACGCTGGGACTACCATCTTCTCAGTGGACCAAAACCTCACCGCCTTCGCGCCCCGCAGCGACATCACACATCTGAACTTTGCAACTCAGGAGGTGAGTAAGTTCCTTCTGGACAACAAGTTCATCGAAAAGCCGCTGGACGCTAATCAGATATTTGACGGCAGCTTCGTGAAGGCGTATGCGGCGTCGATGAAGAGGTAGGGAGGCGTGTCGATGACCCCAGACAAAGCAGAATTGATCGTCCCGGCCATGCCTGGCATCGCGACGGCGTAGGAAGCGGCAAGGCGGACCGTGACGCCGCGACGCAAGCGGTCGGTGTTCTGGCGGGTGCGAGACGAGATTCCGCTGCGGTTGGAGGTCATCTTAATGGTGCTCTCCGGTTTGACGCCGCTGCTTCTATGGTCATTACTGAGCTTCACAGGGGCAGTGAACCCAATCTTTCTGCCCAATCCGCTAAAGGTGCTCGCCGCGGGTCAAGAGATGATCGTCAGCGGCATCATCTTCGACGACATAATTGCCAGCTGCGGCCGTGTGTTCGGAGGATTCGGCATAGCTGTGCTGATTTCCGTGCCCTTAGGTCTGGCGATGGGGACGTTCCGGAGCATCCGTGCGCTCTTTGAGCCTGCGATCGGCCTCATCCGCTATGCTCCGGCGACTGCATTCGTGCCGCTGCTGCTGATTTGGCTTGGTCTTGGTGAGCCGCCCAAGATCGCTCTGGTGGTGATCGGCACGGTGTTCTTCAACACTCTGATGACGGCTAACGTGGTCTGGCAGGTCCCGTCCGAACTCATACGGGCTGCCCAAACCCTGGGCGCAAGCAGTTGGACAATCTTCCACAAGGTGATCTTCCCCCACGCTGTGCCGGGGATCTTTGATTCGATGCGGGTGAACCTGGCGGCCGCGTGGAACCTGATTGTAGTCTCTGAGCTGATCGCTGCGGACCAGGGTTTGGGCTTCCGAATTGTCCGAGCGCAGAAATTCCTGCACATCGACCAGATATTCTTCGCGCTGGCGGTGATCGGACTGCTGGGCATCGCCAGCGACTTGCTGCTGCGAACGCTGCGGAACCGGCTTGCGCCATGGTCGCAGGAGTAAGCGATGGCACACCTGGAAGTACGGTCCGTCACTAAAGCGTTCAAGGGTCGTTCGGGCCCGATCACGGCGCTGGAAAACGTTGATCTGGATGTCGGACTCGGCGAGTTCGTCTGTCTTGTCGGCGCTTCGGGCGGAGGCAAGTCGACCATCCTCAACATCATCGCGGGACTCACCGAGCCTACTGAGGGCGTTGTTTACGTGGACGGCTAACCTATAGACGGACCGGGCCCCGATCGCGGCATGGTCTTCCAGAACTACTCGCTGTACCCCTGGCGTAGCGTTGCCCAAACATCGCCTTTGGGTTGGAGATAACGGGGCTCAAACGTCAGGAAATTGATCGGCGCGTCGCGTATTACCTGGACGTGATGGGCCTCACCAAATGGGCGCACGCGCATCCGAACCATCTTTCGGGCGGTATGCGCCAGCGTGTGGCTATCGCACGGTCTCTCGCGACCGAACCCCAAGTCCTGCTGCTGGACGAGCCATTTGGCGCCCTGGACTCCTACACCAGGTCGTTGATGCAGGATTTTCTGCTCGACGTTTGGCGGCGGACCGGCGCAACGGTGCTCATGGTCACGCACGATGTTGAGGAGGCCATCTTTCTCTCGCAGCGGATCTACGTGCTCTCATCGCACCCTGGCAGGGTGAAGCGAGAGCTGCGAGTGCCCTTTGGCGCGGACAGGGAGGCGAGCATCCGCCGGACCGAAAGCTTCCTCGACTTGCGAGACGAAATCAAGGCCTTGTTGCTGTCCGAAGTGGAAGAGGGCTGATGGCAAGGAAATCACAGTTGTATTTACGGACTCATCGAAGTAATCTGTGCCTGGGGCCTGGCCCGGACCCCCAGCTTATAAAAGAAACAAGAGAGGAATAATCATCCAATGCCTCATGAGTATCGAGGGGAAGTCCCCCTGCATGACAGGTATGGCCCTGAAGCGCGCTATGGCGTGGAGTCTGAGGCGCTTATCCCCACGACCAAGCTGGAGGAAGAGATAGCCCGCGGATTGGAGTTTGGCCTCCCTGGTGCAGACTCGATTGTCGATAAGACTATCCCCACCTTCAGCCGGGGCGAGTTGCCGCATTTTGCGGGCATAAACACCTTCCTTAAGGCGCCCTATCTCGAAGACGTGCGCCGGTGCGGCGAGTTCAACGTCGCCGTCCTGGGCGCGCCGTTCGATGGCGGCACCACCTACCGGCCGGGCACACGCTTTGGTCCACAGGGCATCCGCAAAATCTCGGCGCTCTACGGGCCGTACAGCTTTGAGTTAGGCGTCGATCTGCGCGAGTCGCTCACGATGTGCGACATGGGCGACATCTTCACTATCCCCGCTAACATCGAAAAGACTTTCGATCAGATCTCGAAGGCTGTTGCGCACGTCTATGCCAGCGGCGCATTTCCTATCGTATTGGGTGGCGACCATTCCATTGGATTTCCAACGGTGCGAGGTGTTGCGCAAGAGATGGGCGGCAAGAAGCTGGGGATCATCCACTTCGACCGGCATGTCGATACCCAGGAAGCCGACCTGGACGAGCGGATGCACACTACGCCGTGGTTTCACGCGACCAACATCCCCAACGTCCCTGCCAAAAACTTGGTGCAGATCGGCATCGGCGGCTGGCAAGCGCCTCGACCCGGCGTGAAGGTCGGGCGGGAGCGGCAGACCACTATTATGACGGTAACCGATTGCGTGGAGATGGGCATCGAGGCGGCCTGCCAGAGAGCGTTGGAGGTGGCCTGGGACGGCACTGACGCTGTTTGGCTCAGCTTCGACGTCGACTGTCTGGACGCGGCGTTCGTCCCCGGAACCGGCTGGCCGGAGCCCGGCGGCTTTCTGCCCCGCGAGGTGCTAAAGTTTATCCAACTGCTCGCCGAGAAGCCACTGGCAGGAATGGAGTTGGTAGAGTGCTCGCCGCCCTACGACACCGCCGAGATCACTGCACTTCTGGCGACTCGGGTTATCTGCGATACCCTGGGCTGCCTGGTACGAGCCGGACATTTGGGAAAGCGGTTCTAAGGAGGCTATGCCATGATGCTAACCCCGCGAGAACAGGAAAAGCTGATGATCTATGTGGCCGCAGAACTTGCACGCAAACGGAAGGCCCGCGGTCTCAAGCTCAACATCCCGGAGTCCGTCGCCCTCATCACGGAGGCGATGCTGGAAGGCGCCCGAGACGGCCTGTCCGTCACGGAGGTGATGGCCCTGGGTCGCCAGGTCCTTACCAGAGAAGAGGTTATGGAAGCGGTGCCGGACATGGTAACCCTGGTACAGGTGGAAGCCACCTTTCCTGACGGCACCAAGCTGGTCTCGTGCCATGATCCTATCGTATAAGCCCTTATCATATTCTTAGGAGCTGTTATATGAGCGGCGACACTTCATTCTATCTGCTGGCCGACGAACCGGTGGAGATAAACGCCGGCCGGCCAACCGCCACAATCACCGTGGCGAACACGGGCGACCGGGCGGTCCAGGTGGGGTCGCACTTCCATTTCTTCGAGGTGAACCGCGCTTTACGGTTCCCTCGGGAGACTGCCTATGGCATGCGCCTGGATATTCCCGCCGGCACCGCCGTGCGTTTCGAGCCGGGCGACACGAAGGAGGTCATCCTGGTCGCCATTGGAGGCACCCGTGAGGTGACCGGGCTCAACGGTCTGGTGAACGGCCCTCTGGATGCTCCCGGCGCCAAGGATGCCGCACTCCGGGCTCTGGACAAAAAGGGGTTCCACCGTGAGTAGGCTCAGCCGGCGTCAATACGCTGAGCTCTTTGGCCCCACCACCGGCGACCGCTTCCGCTTGGCCGACACCGCCTTGGTATGTCAGATCGAGCGCGATCTGCTGACCTACGGCGATGAGCTTGTCTTCGGCGGGGGCAAGACCGTCAGAGATGGCATGGGTCAGACCTCACACGTCACTAACGCGGCGGGCGCATTGGACCTTGTCATCACCAACGTTATCGTGATGGACCCGGTGATGGGTATCCTGAAGGCCGACATCGGCGTCAAAGACGGCTTCATTGTGGGCGTCGGCAAATCCGGAAATCCGGGCGTGATGGACGGCGTGGACCCAAAGATGGTGGTTGGGCCCGGCACGGAGGTTATCGCCGGAGAGCATCTGATCGCCACCCCCGGAGGCGTCGACTCCCACATCCACATGATTGCGCCTCAGCAGGTGTACGACGCTCTCTCCAACGGTATCACCACTCTGCTGGGAGGCGGCACAGGTCCCGCAGACGGCACCCGCGCTACCACTTGCACACCCGGTCCCTGGAACATTCACCGGATGCTGGAGGCGGCTGAAAGTCTGCCGGTCAACTGGGGACTGCTGGGGAAAGGCAACGGCAGCCATCCGGACCCTTTAATAGAGCAGATCATGGCTGGGGCGTGCGGACTAAAGCTCCACGAAGACTGGGGCACGACGCCCGCGGCAATAGACCACTGTTTGTCGGTAGCAGATCGCTACGACGTGCAGGTGGCCATCCACACCGATACTTTGAATGAAGCGGGGTTCGTAGAGGACACCATCGCAGCTATCGCCGGGCGCACCATTCACACCTACCACACCGAGGGCGCCGGCGGCGGCCATGCCCCGGACATCATCCGCATCGCCGCGGAGCTGAACGTGCTGCCCTCCTCCACCAATCCAACGCGTCCTTATACGGTGAACACTCTGGCCGAGCACATGGACATGCTGATGGTGTGTCACCATCTCAACCCGGGCGTGCCAGAGGACGTGGCCTTTGCCGACAGCCGCATTCGGGGCGAGACCATGGCGGCAGAGGACGTGCTGCACGACCTAGGGGTGCTCAGCATGTACTCGTCAGATTCACAGGCCATGGGTCGAGTGGGTGAGAGCTTTACCCGGCTGTTCCAAACAGCCGACAAGATGCGCAAGATGAAGGGGAAGCTGCCTCAGGACGCCTCGGAGCATGACAACTTCCGCGTGCTGCGCTACTTAGCCAAGCTCACCATCAACCCTGCCATTACTCACGGCATCTCCCACCTGGTAGGCTCCCTGGAGCCGGGCAAGCTGGCGGACATTGTCCTGTGGCCGGTGGGCTACTTCGGCGCAAAGCCCAAAATGATTATTAAGGGCGGGATGATAAATTGGGCCCTAATGGGCGACCCTAACGCCTCTATTCCGACGGCCGAGCCTCAGTTCTACCGGCCTATGTTCAGCGGCCTGTTCAATCCCGCGCTGGCCCGCACCTGCATCACGTTTGTATCCGGTGCAGCCTACGACCTGGGGGTACACCAGCAGTTGGGGCTGCGCAGGATGGTCGAACCGGTCAAAAACACCAGGGCGATTACCAAGCGCCAAATGGTGCTCAACGACGCCACACCAAAGATCGAGGTCGACCCTGATACTTATCAAGTGCGAGTAGACGGAGAGTTGGCGACTGTTCCACCAGCTGAGACGCTCAGTTTGGCTCAGCTCTACTTTTTGGTGTAATGTCGCATATAGAACTATCATCGGAGGCGCTGCTGGTCGTCCTTCAACTGGCCGACTCCGCCTTCCCCACCGGCATGTACGCCCACTCCCACGGGCTTGAGGGCATGGTGCGGCGCGATCTGGTCCGCACTCCTTCGGACGTGGAAACGCTGCTGCGAAACCAGCTTGTGATGTCGGTCCTTCCCGCGGATGGCGTGGCGCTGCTGGAGACGCACTCCTTTGCCAGAAATTCAGATGTATCAAGCGTGCAGGATATAGACTGGTTACTCTTCGTAACGAAACTGCCGTCCGAGCTTCGGGCCGCGTCCTGCCAGGTAGGTCGGCGGATGCTGGCGGAAGCCGCTCGCTTCACGGACTACCGCGCTCTTATTACATATCGCGATGCCGTAACCAGGAATGAGTCACCCGGCAACGGCGCGGTGGCCCTCGGAGTGGTCGCCGCGGCGCTGGAAGTACCGGCTGAGGCCGCGCTCCTGGCGATGTGCCACAGTCACGCGGTCAGTGTGCTGGGAGCGGCCATGCGGCTTTTGCCGCTCAGCCACAGCGACGTCCAGGGCATCCTGAGCCGTTTACGGCCGGTAATCGCCAGCGAAGCGCGTAACCTTCGCGGCCGCACGTGGCAGGAGATGGCCTCCTTCACGCCGCAGCTCGACCTCTTATCCGAATGCCATGCCCAGGACGATCTACGCATGTTCGCCAGTTGAACACAAATGTAAAGTCAAAATCTCTAATATGATAGCGCAAGCGGATAATTGCGCGACCGTGAATGGCGGGCCAAAACCAACATATAGTGGCCCGGCCTTTAGGCCGGCGGGTGGAAACCAATAGCAGGAAGGACTGTCAATGCACTTAGACCACGATACCCATAATCCACAAAGCGCGCCGCCCGTCGCCGCTAGAAACGTACCGCGGATCGGCATCGGCGGCCCGGTGGGTTCGGGCAAGACCGCGCTAATAGAAGCATTGATACCGCGGCTCATTGCGAAGGGGGCCAGCCCGCTGGTCATCACGAACGACATCTTCACGCGGGAGGACCAGCAGCACGTCCGCCGGGCCCTGGAAGGAGTCCTGGACGCCGACCGCATCTGGGGGGTGGAGACGGGCGCATGCCCGCATACCGCCGTACGCGAAGACCCCAGCATGAACCTGCTCGCCGTGGAGCGTATCACTTCGGCGTACCCCGATGGCGACATACTGCTCATAGAGAGCGGAGGCGACAACCTCACCCTTACCTTCAGCCCGGCCCTGGCAGACTATCAGCTTTACGTCATTGACGTAGCGGCAGGTGATAAGATCCCACGCAAGCGGGGGCAGGGCATCACGCAGAGCGACCTGCTGGTCATCAACAAGATAGACCTTGCGCCTTACGTGGGGGCTGATCTGGAAGTGATGCGGCGCGACGCAGGATTAGTCAGAGCGGAACGCCCCTTCGTATTTACGAACTGCAAGACGGGCGAAGGGATCGACTCGGTGCTGGACCACATCCTTTCCGCCCTTCGAACCGGCTAGGGACAGGCGGCCTATGTGTACGGTTCTGCCTGAGCAGGGTGCATCACGCAGCCTCGATGGATATGCCGACCTCCACTTCGCCGTTCGTGGCGGCCGCACCCGCCTGGTGCGAACGGCGACACGCGCGCCTCTTGCAGTGCAGCGGGCCTTGTACCTGGATGAGGCACTGCCAGACCTGGCAGTGGTGTTCCTAATAAATACCACCGCGGGTATCCTGCAAGGAGACCGGTTGCGCGTCGCAGCGCATGTCCACGAAGGGGCTAAGGCGCTCCTCACCTCTCAATCCGCCACCAAAGTGTACACGATGCCCGAAGGCGAGGCCAGCCAACATACCGAGTTGGTGGTGGAGCCGGGGGCGCTGCTGGAATATCTACCCGACCCCCTAATCCCATTTCGGGGCGCGCGGTTCACCCAAACCTCCGATATTACGGTGCACGCTGGCGGCGTGCTGGTGTACTCGGACATTCTATCGCCTGGACGCGTCGCTCATGGAGAAGCGCTGGCATATTCGGCGTACCGGCATAAGCTCACCGTTCGTGACGGCGGCGGCAGGCCCATGTACCACGAAGCCTTCGATCTCAACCCTGACGCACAGGAGCTATGCAGTACCGGAATATTGGGGTTCAAAGACGCGTCGCTGGGAACCTTAATTGTGGTGGTATCGGAGCATAGAGATCAGTTGTTAGCGGCTCTCAGAGAAAGGCTAGCGGTGGCTACCTGTGCCTTCGCAGTCTCCGCGCTGCCGGCAGGGGAAGGAGTCGTGGTCAAGGCCATCGGCGCGTCTCTGGCCTCGGTACGGAAGGCGCTATACGATGCCTGGTCAGAGGTAAGGTCCACACTTTACGGTATCGGCCCGACAAACCTGCGGAAGTACTAGCAGGAGCGGCTTCCTCGACCATGGACTCGGTGGGCGGTACGGCTATCTCATGCCTCGTCAAGCAGGCGTCGCAAGATGTCCTGTAGGGCCGGGAGGTCATCCTGCACGACTCCCCAGACCGTATCGTTATTTACAATTGCGTATCCGTGCACCAGAATGTTACGAAAGGCGATGATGCGAGCCAGCTCTGGAACTTGTCGCGCCACTTCGGGCGAGACATGCGTCAATTGGTTCAGGGCCTCGCCAATTATCTCGAATTGCCGCTCCACACCCGACCGCAAAAGCAGGTCATCCTCAAGGTCCTGTCTGTTCCTTCCGCGTGTGAAATCGATGATATGATCCGCCGCTGCGAGCGCGTCCCAGAGGTATACTCGCGGGTCACGCTGCATATACCACCTGTTTGCTCGCTTCGATAGCCGCGCGAAGGTAGGGGTTTTTTACCGCGCCGACCTGTACCAGGTCTACCGGGCGGCCCAGCAGCGCCTCCATCGCCTCCTTGAACCCAAAATAGAGATCAAAGCTCTTTGGCGCAACCGGATCGAGCTCGACCAGCAAGTCTACATCGCTGTGGGCGGGATCGAAATCATCCCTGACCGCAGACCCGAAGACTTCCAGGCGTCGCACGTAGAACCGCCGGCAAAGGGCGGAGATCTCCTCCTTGTGCGATTCAATGATCGGCTGCATGCTCCTCTCCTACACCGGCCGGGTGTGGAGCCGAAGGCGTGTTGAGACACGCCTTCGGTCACGATCGCTCATAGACGGTAATACCTTCCTCAAGCGCCGGCTCCAGTACCGTCCCCACGAGACTACCCCCGCGGGCGATCTCGTCAGGTGTGGTAACCAGGACATCCTTGAAGGTGGGAACGTCGGCGAGGGCGCGCAGCATCTCTATAGCAGTCTGCTTATAATCGACTCCATCCGGCATCACCACAAGAAGAGCGTAATCGCTGTCCCAGCGCACGTCTCCGCGCGCGTGCGAGCCGAACAGTAATATGCGTATAGGCGCGAAACGCTCCACCAGTCGTTGCACCATCATCGAGAGTACATCAACGGTTGTCATCCTACTCCTCCAAACTAAGGCGCATGCCTGCGGTCACCAGTTGTTCGGCTCTGCTTTGATGAAATGTTCTACTATCGCCACGGTCGCCTAGACCTTGCGGACGGGCCCGGCGTAGCGGGCGACTTCCGCGTCGCCAGTGAGGATGGTGATGCCCTCGCTGACGGCTTGCGCCAGCAGCAGGCGATCGAATGGATCTTTATGAAGCGGGGGCAACCCGTCAATGTTTACCGCATGCTGGCTGGTGACAGGAAGCTCGGTATAGCCATTGTTGAGCAAACCCCGACGCAGCAGACGGGGCTCGACGGTGAAGTCCTCCCGCCCCAAGCTGTTCTTGATGGCGATCTCCCACATACTGGCTGCGCTGAAAAGGAGCTCGTTGCGCGGGTCGTTCAGGAGCTGTCGGGCCGCCGCTGAGAGACGGTCAGTCTGCCCGGCCGCCCACAGTAGAATCTGTGTGTCCAGCAGCAGCTTCACCGGCCACTCCCGAACAGCGCCTCAATCTCGGCTTCTCCCATGCGGTCGAAATCTTCAGGCACAGAGATCTCGCCCGCCATGAAACCCAGCCGTTGCACGGCATCCGGCGCATCCAGCGCCGTGACCTTCACCAGCGGCTTGCCCGCCTTGGCGATCACAAACGGTTCGCCCTTGACGGCCTGAGCGATCAGCTTCGATAGCTGAGTTTTTGCTTCATGGATGTTGACTGTGAGCATCGAGCCCTCCATAGACTAAGTCTACTAAACTAAGTATATCCAGCCACCAGCCCGTCGTCAACCGGGCGATCCGCCTCCTCCCGGTAAGCAGCTCGTGCCAACATTATCCGGAGGCTTCCCATTCCGGGTTCCATACTATCTCCCACAAATGACCGTCAGGGTCCTGGAAATAGCCAGTGTGGCCACCCCCGAACGTATCTTCGGCGGGTTTAATTACCCTGGCGCCTGCTCTTTTCGCTTGCTCCATAACGCTGTCAACTTCCTCTTTATTGACCACATTATGGCCGATGGTAAGTTTAGTAGCGCTCGGCGCCTGGAGAGACAGGTTTGAGTCGCGAGCAATACTGCTGCTCGGCCAAAGAGCGAGCTTCAAACCACTCTGTAAATCAAAGAACGCCACAGCGCCATACTCAAAATCCTTCCCGATAATTCCTTCCGTCGGCAGACCAAGCCCGTCGCGATAAAATACGAGCGATTCCTCGAGATCACGTACGCCCAAGGTAATAACTGTAATTCTTGGTTTCATTGGAAGCAATATCCCCCAGCTTTTATTGGCTGTCCAGCTCCAACCACTCCACCTGGTCCGAGTAGCGCGACTCTTCTTACGCCAACACGGGCAGGCAACAGCTCTTGCGCAGTTTAGCTCTCTACCGTTGGTCGCCTTAGATATAAAGGCTGAAGGGTCAATAGGTCGTCCTCATGGCCGGATGTTAGCCTGCGCCAGCCCAGATCGGCCAGCACTCCGGCCCTTCGGACCGCGCCGACGCCCTCAGCCAAGAGCGCTCGGTTACCAAGGGTCTCGGTTATGATTGGTCTGGCCCACTCGGGTATTTCGCCGCAGAAGAGCGTCCTCTCCGTTAGTCCGGCTAACAGCGCTTCCAGCTTGGTAATGTGTTCCGTGAGACGCCTTTCCCATCTGCCGTAGGCGCCATGAAACAGAGCCACAGCTATCTCCTTTCTTCCGGCATCATGTATCGCGCAGATGGGCAGATCGGAGGGCAACTGCTGATAAGCCTCTACTTCAAGCGTGGTTACAGCAACAATAGGTATCTGCAAAGAGTAAGCCAGCCCTTTTGCCGTGGCTATACCAACTCTTAGGCCGTTGAAGGAGCCTGGACCCTGGGCCACAACTACAGCTCCTACATCGTCGAGAGTTATACCACTGTGGGCCAGCATTGAATTCAAGGCCGGAAGCAGTTGGACGCTATGGTTCCTGCCGGCTTCCCAATCGTGTTCTGCCAGCAGCTTGCCGTGCCGCAGAAAGGCTACTCCGGCGTAGGCAGTAGATGTATCTATAGCAAGCAGCACCCTGCTTTCGAAATCAGACATCCGTCTTTTTATACCTCGCTGTGGCAATATCTCTGGTCAGCTCCAGGTACCGCTCTCCTTCAGGATGAAACACCATTTCTCTATGGTCTTCATCTATATACGACATCCTGACGAGAAGATGCTCAGGCGGCATCGCGGGCATGGCCCGGTCCGCCCACTCCACTACAGTCACGCCGTCTCCATAAAAATAGTCGTCGAGGCCCAGATCAAGCACTGCCGCGGTTTCTTCCAGCCTGTATAGGTCAACGTGGTACAAAGGCAGGGTTCCCCTATGTTCCATCACGATAACGAAAGTTGGGCTGGCAATGGAGTCGTCAATACCCATGCCTTCGCCTATACCCTGCGTAAGACGGGTCTTGCCGCTGCCCAGGCTGCCCACCAGGAGCAGCACATCGCCTGGCTCTACTAACGATCCGATAAGCTCCCCCAGTGAGCCGGTCTCCTCCGGGCTTTCCGTAGTTATCTCAAAGTCCAAACTGCCTGTCACCTATCTTTAAGATGGTCCCATCCACCACCTGCCCAGGGGACTTCCGCCCCATCCTCTCCTATTACAATAACGTCTCCTGGCGCTCCAGCCTCGATGCGGCCTATGATGCTGACTGGAACTCCGGCCTGTTCCATCGCTTTGGAGATAGACTCTTCGGATGACACCAGCAAAAGCTCATAGTCTTCCCCTCCGTAAAGCGCTAGAGAGGTCCAGTCTTGAGGGAACACCAGCTTTAGGGATGGATGCACCGGCAGGGACCCACAGTATAGTATCGCAGAAACGGCGCTGGCGCTACACAATTTTGAGAGGTCGGCAACCGTCCCGTCGCTTACATCCATCGCGCATCTGACCCCGGCCTTCCGAGCGGCTATGCCCGCGTCAACTCTAGGTGCCGGCCTCAAGTGCACCATGGACAGATACTCCCGGTCTTCTTTAACGCCCACGCCTTCGCCGCGGGCGCATCTGAGTCCGCCTGCCGACGACCCAAGGTAGCCCGTAACGGCCACCAGGTCACCAGGTGATGCCGCGGAGCGAAGAAGCAGAGCATCGTCCCAAGGACGGCTGCCAAACAGGTGTCCCGTAAGCGCAACAGTGATCATGAAGCAGGGAGACCTGACGATGTCTCCTCCAGCGATGGCCACATTGTAGACTGATGCGGCTTCCATAATGCCACCATACAGCTCTACTATATCCTCAACCTCCGTGTGAATGGGCAGACCAAGAGTAACCAGCGCATAGCTTGGCTCTCCGCCCATCGCGGCTATATCGCTGATATTGACCGCCATCGCTTTCCAGCCGAGGTCTCGCCACGACCCCAGCCCCACTTTGAAGTGAACGTCTTCGACCATGGTATCAGTAGTAGCCAGAGTTAGACCACCATCACCCAACCATACTGCTGCATCATCGCCTATGCCAATTAGAAGTCCGGAGCGTTTTTCTGATGCTCCAGGACTGACACCCTTATCAACAGCCCTCGACTCTTGCACCAACTTGCGCAAGATATCTATCAGGCCGAACTCGCCAATCTCCGACACTTTCATACAGCCATTATACCAATATCGACGCTATTAGGATCTTGCTGTGGATACTTTGTCCCGCGACCAGTGTTATAATTGACTCCCGTAAATAGACGACGAAGATGGAAGAAAAGCGCCTATGAAGACTCTTGTATTAGCCGACGTACACAGCAACCTGGAGGCCTTAACTGCCGTGATAGAGGATGCCATTTCAAACGGGCCGATAGAATCGGTGTGGTGTCTCGGCGATGTGGTTGGATATGGACCAGACCCCAGCGCGTGCATAGCTGTCTTACGCTCGATACAGGCGCTTATTATAGCAGGAAACCATGACTTAGGAGTTGTAGGCGCAATACCTCTTTTAGACTTTAATGAATATGCCGCTGCCGCATGCCAGTGGAACGGAGAACGGTTATCGGAACAGGAGGTCCAATTCTTGAGTGGCCTGCCCATGATCATAGAGATAGAGGGCTTTACCTTAGCTCATGGAAGCCCCAGAGACCCTGCCTGGGAATACCTCATCTCTCCTGAGCTAGCCATCGCAAACCTGAGCCATTTCACGACCAAATACTGTATAGTAGGGCACAGCCATCTGCCCCTTCTCTTCCGTTTTCGGGACAGGCGTCGGGTCAAATGCCAGATGAGCCTTCTAAAGCACGGAGAAGGCGTCGCTCTAGCCGGGGAGCGCATGATTATTAACCCCGGAGCTGTCGGCCAGCCTCGTGACGGCGATCCCAGAGCCGCTTATGCGATCTACGATAGCGAAGAGAAGACCATCACTCACTATCGAGTCCGCTACGATTATCAGACAACGCAGGAGAAGATACGCCGCGCCGGACTGCCGGAGCCACTAGCCGAGCGGCTTGAACATGGCCGGTAAACCTGCTGTTTATGTAGGAGCATAATCATGAGTGGTATAATGCTCTTGAATCCTATAATGGAGCGTTTCGCCCAAACACGCGCTTTTCAGAGGAATGAACCGTGCCTGAACTCAGCAGCATAACTGTAAAGGGCTTTAAGAGCATTGCATCTATCGAAGAGTTAGAACTCGGACCAATCAACGTGCTCATCGGCGCGAATGGGTCCGGGAAGTCTAACTTTGTCGGTGTCTTCTCCTTCCTGCATGCCATCCGCGAGGGGCGTCTGAACGATTATGTGATCCAGGCGGGTGGGGCCAACAAGGTTCTGCACTTCGGCTCAAAGGTGACTAACGAGTTGAAAATCAAACTTTCCTTCCAGGAAGGCATCAACCAATACGAAATCACCCTAAAGCGAACGGGAGCCGACCGACTGTATCCTACGGCGGAGGTCGCCTACTATTGGGATAAGGATCGGTACGCGAAGCAACCTTACGGGCGGGCGCTATCGTCTATAAGTAATGAGGCCGGAATTAGCGGTCCCACGGTAATGGGGACCACCGAATCGTGGGTACGAGCCCGACTGGAGCGCTGGCGGCTCTATCATTTCCACGACACGAGTTCGAGTTCACCGATGAAAGCTACCGCAGACGTGAATGACAACCGCTACCTACGCCCCGAGGGACAGAATCTGGCGCCGTTCCTCTACTTTTTACGCGAGAAGCATCAGGTGACATATAGCCTGATTCGCCGCACCATCCAGCAGGTGGCACCTTTCTTTGACGATTTCGTATTGGAGCCGCAGAGTCTGAATCCCGAGAAGATCCGGCTCGAGTGGCGCCACAAGGGTTCTGAAGATTACTTCGATGCATCATCCCTCTCGGACGGCACGCTTCGCTTCATCGCGCTAGCAACACTGCTCCTTCAACCTGATGACCACCGCCCATCAGTTATCCTTGTCGACGAGCCCGAACTAGGTCTTCATCCCTATGCAATAACGATCCTAGCGTCCCTGGTTAAACAGGCATCCATTAAGACACAGGTAGTTCTTTCTACCCAATCACCGTTCCTATTGGACCACTTTCAGCCGGAAGATGTTCTCGTGGCAGACCGTGTAAATGGGGGAACGCAACTCACCCGCTTAAACTCTGCTGACTTGAAAACGTGGCTCCAAGACTACAGCCTTGGGGAGCTGTGGGAGAAAAACGAAATTGGCGGCCGCCCTACTACAGAGCGAATCCAATGACCAGAGTGCTCGTTCACGTTTAGGGCCAGACTGAAGAGAGTTTTGTTAACGAGGTTCTAGCTCCATATCTTTACGACGTGGGGTATGAATCGGTAAGCGCCCGTCTCTTAGGAAATGCCCGTTTGCGTAAAGGGCGAGGAGGAATTCGCGGTTGGGATTCCGCCCGCAGAGACATTCTCTCCCACCTTAAAGCGGATCCAGGATGCCTGGCGACAACCATGGTGGACTACTATGGCTTACCGCGGACCGGCTTCGGGGCTTGGCCAAGCCGCGACGCGGCGGGACAAGGAGCTTTCCAGAACAAGGCTTCCATAGTTGAAGATGCTTTGCTCGCTAATATCCTTAGTGAGATGGGAATCGGTTTCGACCGGTTTAT
>SHYC01000016.1 GCA_009693005.1 Dehalococcoidia bacterium
CACGCAGAACTACCGACACTGAGGACAGAGTCTTGCGTTGCGGGCTGTGGGTCTTGGGGGGCTGGCGGAGCCGTCGCAAGGCGTCGTTCCGCCGCAGCCAGGTAGGTGATAGCATCAGCATTTTCGGAGTCCAGCGCAAGCACGTCATTCGCGCGCTCCCTGACGGTTGCCCAGTCCGAATGAGACGCGGCCTCATCCGCCTCGTCCAGGAAACGGTCGATCCGTTGCTGTATCCGCTCGGCATGGCCGACCTCCTATGATAAAGACCCTAATATAATGCGCATGATAGCCTGCGCTTGCACGTTCGTCAACAGCAGAATCTGGCCGTAACTGTTCAGACTCGCGGAGGCGACCTCGCCCTGCCACGCGACCATCGCCCTCGTTCCCACTCTTCCTGGCTTGGGAAGGGGGAGGTGGTAAGTTTTCCGAGGGGACACCACTCGGACTCCCTGGCAATCGGGCTGCTGCCCCTCTGCACTTCCCGCGGCCATGACGCCCTTGCGCGGATTTGCCCTTAACAGTGAGCAGATACAAAAAAAGGGGCCTGACCGGCCCCAATTCTTATGACAAGCGTATCTACGTAAAAACGACGCTCGCTATGATGCTATACTTCATCTTCCTCGTCGTCACTTGCCGCCTCTTCGAAGTCATGCTCCTCCCTCATACCGGGCATGCTCTCATCCCAGTCATCGGATATATCGTCGTCGTCGAGCGAATCTTCGTCCGATAGATCATACCTGACCATAGAGTCCTTGGTGTAGGCACGGAAACCGGAATCAGGGGCCTTGCTCGGAAAGGAGAGGCGCCCGGCCATAGCAGGAGATTGGTAGACCTCCTTGATTATTACCCTAATAATTGAACCATCGATACCGGTGATGGCGCCGGAATAGCGGTTGCCGCTCTCCATTAGCTTGAGTATTCTGATCCCAAGTCGAGGCTCTACCTGCCCAACATAATCGCCGCGCTCTGTTTCTGCTACCAAATTGCGGTCCCAAACCTTCAGGTTCACCGGATCGCCGGCCGTGATCTTGACCAGGACATCTTTGCCTGCTACGTTGCTAAGGGCTGTTTGGGTGGTCTTGCCAGTCTCTTCTATGAATATCTTCGGATCCAGCCTGGCCCTTATGGCATTGGCCTCTCTGACCTCCTCGCGCAGACCCGACAGCCGGGTGAGGTTCTTCTTGGCTATTATGTTGCTTGGCTCCAGTTCCAGAGCCTTCCTGTAGGCTACTCTGGCGTCCCCATACCGTCCCAGCTCGGTAAAGGCTTTACCGAGACGGTTGTAAGAATCCACATCTTGAGGGAATCGCTCGATAATATACTGATTGGCGGATACGGCATCAGCCCACTTGCTCAACATCGCAAGGTTGATTGCCCCCTCGGCCAATTTGGTTATCGCTTTCGTTGTCTCTTCTTGAAAGACCATTTCGGAATCTCCCTATGAATTATTAGGAGTGTGACTGTCGCTTTCCCAACTGATGATCCATACACTGGCGCCTGCGAGAAGCATCGTAGACACAATCAGGACAGCCATCTGACCAGGCAAGAGGTAGACCCCTCTTGACATTACCAACAGGATAATAACCATCCCGAAGGCCATTGCGGCCCAGGCTACTATATTTGGATGTATCCTGGCGAATCGTTTAATATTATTCATAACGATACTAGAAAGAAACGGAGCTTGGCGTTTTTTGTTTCTCTTTCTTGCGCTTTTTAATACTAACAAAGTTAGCGGCTTTTCCATGCCTCCAGTCGCTCACCAGAGACGACACGGTCGTCCGTGGCCGGCAGGCAGAGAGTAGATTTTTCGTAACTGGGTCTTTCCGCCGGCGGACATAATCATCAAAGGATCGATTAGTCAGGTTTAATTAACCTTCGAAAGCCTTTCCTGGACAATACGCCAAACATTCGCTTCTACTTCATCCACCGGTTTTGCTCCATCTACCCTGAACCACAGGTCGTGGCGCTCTTTCCCCATCCTGATATACCCATTCCTGACTCTATTGTGAAAGGAGCTTTCTTCGTCCTCAAACCTGTCAGCAACGCCAAATAGATGTGGACCCTGCTTTCTGGCCAGGCCCGTTTCTACTTCCACATCCAGCCAAATAACGATGTCCGGGACCAGTGCTCCAACAACGTACCTGGTGGCAACCTTGACCAGCTCCTCAGGGACACTCCGGCCGTAGCCCTGATATGCCTCGGTAGACGGGGTGAACCTATCGCACACGATAGTTGTGCCGTTTAACAGGGCAGGCTGGATTACTTCTTCAATCAGTTGGGCCCTGGCCGCTGCAAATAGGAGCGTCTCCGCCACATGTCCTATATCGATATGCGTAGAATGTTTTACAAGACTGTTTATCTTTTCTCCAAGCGGAGTACCGCCGGGCTCGTGCAGCAGCAGGCTTTTTCGACCAAGGCGGTCCAGAGTTGCCTTCAGCCGTCGCGCTTGCGTACTTTTCCCTGAGCCATCTATACCTTCTAATACAATAAACAGCCCGTTTTGGTTTCCCAAGCTTGCGCCTTCTTTATTAATAATTACCGTCTAATAATTATGGCTTCCACCCGGGCAGAATTGTAACGCGCCTATGTGGCTCCTGCCCTGTACTCCTAGAGGAGAGATTATACCTCTGAGCCAGCTGATGTTGCAACCTCCTAATGTAAGAGCTTTGCGGACTAAGCTCAAAGGAAGTCTCGCTGGACATCACCTGACTAATCGCGTCCTCAGCCTCTCTGAGGGCCTGATATAGAGGCTGTCCTTTATCCTCTATGCCCAGGATACTTATCAGAGACTGCTCCATTTGCGGCTGCGTATGGTTCTTAAGCACGTGTATAGGTATCCCGGAGGTCTCGGCGTCTCTCAACACCTGTGGTTTCTTTCTATAGTAGTTGCGCAAGGTGATCATCGCATCGCTCCCCTCCAGCCTCTCAGCAAGGACAACAGGAAACTGAGAGGCTCTTATGGTCTGCTCCAGCTTGCTCCTGCTTACCCCGAAAGGAAACACCTTTATCATCCGCCGGTCGACGGTATGCCCATTCCTTCTGACCGGGCCCGTGGCGCTGGAAGGTATGGTAACCTCCTGCTCCTCTCTTACTACCTCACCTTCTCCGGTCAGAGTACGCGTACCGGGAGATACTACGTGACCGCGAAGTATGGAGTCCACCACGCTCGCCACATCCTCATGCACCACCACCTGCTTCCAATTCCGGATCTCCACAACCACATCGAAGGTAGGAGGCGCTTTACGTTCCAGGATAGACTTCTGCGTACCTCTCCGCCTGGCCTCTTCGTCGCCCAGAGTCACCGACTGTATCCCACCCACAAGGTCTGAGAGGGTCGGATTAAGGATCAGGTTCTCCAGGGTGTTGCCGTGGGCCGTGCCGACAAGCTGGACGCCGCGCTCGGCAATCGTCCTTGCCGCAGCAGCCTCAAGCTCGGTGCCGATCTCATCTATTACGATGACTTCGGGCATGTGGTTCTCTACAGCCTCGATCATCACTGCGTGCTGCAGGGGTGGAGTAGGCACTTGCATTCGACGAGCACGGCCAATGGCCGGGTGCGGAATGTCCCCATCGCCGGCGATCTCATTTGAGGTGTCAACTATTATGACCCTCTTCTTAAAATCGTCAGAGAGGACTCGCGCCACCTCCCTTAGCATCGTGGTCTTACCCACGCCAGGCCGTCCTAAAAGCAGTATGCTCTTGCCCGACTGGACCAGGTCCTCGATTATACTGATAGTGCCGTAGACAGCCCTGCCGATACGACAGGTAAGGCCCACGATCCTGCCGGTACGGTTCCTTATCGCGGAGATGCGGTGAAGCGTACGCTCTATTCCAGCCCTATTGTCATCACCAAAGACGCCGATGTGGGCCACCACATAGGTAATGTCCTCTTCGGTAACCTCTCGGTCACTTAGTACAACTTCCTCCTCGGGATACCTTGCCTCGGGGAGACGACCAAGGTCCAAAACGACCTCTAACAAATTATCGCCGGGACGTTCATGCAACCGCCTCGCTATGTGCTGTGGCAGAGCATCCAGCAGGTGATCTAAATCGTCTGTGATCTCGCGCTGCATATACGCTCCTCTAAACAAGTTTTGGGGGCATGATGCTTGAATTATGCGCGTGCGGGCACCATTTGAGGTTGGCGAATCCTCACCGCCAGGTGTCTCATCAAATGAGAATACTCGCCTTTGTTGTCGAAAAGGGAATTATTTGTAAGAAAGCTCTTAAGTTGGTACTGGTATTCAGGCACTAAAATGATTGCTGGGCCCTTCTTCAATTTTGAGATAGCATACCTGGCTGTCAATTCAACCAAGTTTTGTCGACTGGGATGTACAATCATGTCAAACTGACCCACGCCTCCGCCGTTTGAGACAAAGAGCCAGGCTTTGAGCATGCCATCCTCTTCGAACACGTACTCTTTGCCCCTTGGAAGCGAATTGTCGTTCCTCTCCATCCATTCTGCCAAGGTCAATCCCTCGGCTTCTTTTACAGATTGAGGCATAGCAGCATGGTATAACCTGAATATGCCATGGTTGTCGGAATTGGTCTTTGGCCTAAAGTCCACTGAAAGCTCTTCCATGTCACCAGAAATTGCCGTAATATCGTTGCAGGTCAGTAAGCTCTCTACAGAGAACGGCCAAAAGCCTGCTCGCTTCGCTAATTCGGTCTCACGACTGTCCACAGGCAATCGCAGAAATATAACCTCAACTCCGGAACCAACGCCATCTTCCGCCAAATGCTGCAAGAGCTCGAGGCAGACTCGTTCTCTGCTGGAGGGGTCAGGATAGAGAACAAGCCACTCTACTTCCCATGCAGTGCGCTTGGGCCTGCTATGCACAGAGACCAGGCCTTCAATAGTAAGTCCCCGTATCGATACCCAGGTCTTATAATTTTCCAGAGACAGCCACTGATCGGTGATCGGGCCAACAGGGCCAGGCTTTTCATGAGCCTTACTCAGGCTGGATTTGGTCACGACCTGGTTTGCCAGCGCCTTATTCTCGAAGGCCAGCAGCGAAACCACGTCTGTAGGTAATATGACCCTTATCATTGAATGTCCCTTGCAGGCCTATATGCAGGCTTACGTGTTACCATCAACCCGTGAAAAACCCGAGTATAGTCCGCTTCGCGAGGCTCTCAAAACCTGTAGTGAGGTTCTCGAACCAGGCACGGGCGGCGCCCCTTCGACATCGCTCAGGACACGCTTCGAGAACCCCCTGAGACCCGGCTTGGGCCGTGTCTCAGGCAACCCCCGTCCGGTGCTGCTTCAATTCGATAACAGCATCCACAAGTTACTTTTCGCCCGATCTGTATTTATCTACCATGCCCAAAAATAGTTTATGGAACCTTGAGTCATTTGTTAGCTCCGGATGAAAGGCTAGCACCAGCATATTTCTCTCTCTGGCCGCGACCACCCTGCCATCCGGTAAGGTGGCTAAGACTTCAACTCCTGGACCAGCGGCCTCGATAAATGGGGCCCTAATGAACACCGCGTGCAAGGGTACGCCGTCCCCAAGTGCGGGCACGTCCAACTCTGTATCGAAGCTGTCCACCTGACGTCCAAAGGCGTTGCGTCTTACCTCAATATCCATTACCTTCAGGGAATCATGGTCGAGACCAACCGCAGACCTGGCAAGAACAATCATCCCCGCACAGGTGCCCATTGCAGGAAGCCCCGAAGTGATCATCTCTCTCAACGGCCCTAGAATTCCGAATTGTGAGAGCAGAGAGCTTATCGTCGTGCTCTCACCACCGGGGATTATCACCCCTGCAATGCCTTCCAAGTCCACCGGCAACCTCACCGGGATCGCTTCGGCCCCCAGGCGGTTAATCATCTCGATATGCTCTTTGAAGTCCCCTTGAAGAGCCAGTACTCCTATCTTTGCTTGTCCTGTCTCAGAAGGCGACTCGTCATTGGGAGAGCTAGCGAAGGGTCGGAGGCCCAAGTCTACCATCCTCGCTTGGACAGTAGTTCAATCTCTGGTATAGCACGCACATCAATGCCGGCCATAGGCTCGCCAAGCCCTCTTGACACCTCTGCGAGGATACCAGGATCTCTAAAGTGAGTGGTAGCTTTAACTATTGCAACTGCCCTCGCCTCAGGATCGCTGGACTTATAGATCCCGGAACCAACGAACACTCCGTCTGCCCCCAACTGCATCATCAAAGCGGCATCGGCGGGAGTGGCGATACCGCCTGCGGCGAAGTTCACGACCGGAAGCACGCCGGTGTCATGGATTTCTCGGACAAGCTCAAAAGGGGCGCCTAACGCCTTGGCCTCGGCCATCAGCTCGTCGTCCTGCAGGCCCTGGAGTTTTCGTATCTCGCCTTGTACAGTCCTCATGTGGCGTACGGCTTCAACTATGTTGCCGGTACCAGCCTCGCCTTTGGTACGAATCATGGCGGCCCCCTCGCCTATGCGCCTGAGCGCCTCGCCTAAATCACGACACCCGCAAACGAAAGGCACCTTGAAGTCGTGCTTCCATATATGGTTGCTCTCGTCGGCCGGTGTGAGCACCTCAGATTCATCAATATAGTCGACGCCAAGGGCTTCTAAGATCTGAGCCTCCACAAAGTGCCCAATGCGGCATTTTGCCATAACCGGTATCGTCACTGCCGCCATTATCTCCAGGATCTTCACGGGGTCTGCCATTCGGGCCACGCCCCCGGCCGCTCTAATATCCGCCGGAACTCGCTCCAACGCCATTACAGCGCAAGCGCCCGCGTCTTCAGCTATTTTCGCCTGCTCTGCATTCACCACGTCCATGATCACGCCGCCCTTCAACATCTGAGCCAGGCCTTTCTTGACGATAAAAGTGCCGCTTTCCATCATGTTTCTCCAGTCTACACAATTGCTCGCAATAATTATTATCGATTTTATTTTACAGTTCGCTACCATGCTTATCAAGGAAATCGGCCTGTTTCCGCGGCGCTGCAGCAAACTCTGGCACGGGACATCCTATTTCGCAATGACGTGCATCACTATCATCTCCTCCGAATTCTCTGAAAACAGGCATCGGCCACCCATTCGTGCAATTTCGGTGAAGTCTTTGTTTTCCAAAACCCACGGGTGCCAACTGGGAAATAGGGCCATGGTGTCGACTCCACATTGTCGCATTAAGGATACCACAGCCGCCTCGTTTCCGGGGCGGTAGTTTAACTCCGGTGTAATAAGACCCACAGTATCCAGTATCTTCCTACCAGAGAAATATCCCATCGCTCCGATGTCGTGAGCAGCAACTTCGCCGCCCAGGGATATATTATCTCTAACCCAGAGCGCAGCCGCCACTTGATTATCCTGAATGAACTTCACGTTGCAGGCGTATATTTCCGCTCCTACAACTAGCCACATTATAGAAAAGGCCAGTAACACAAGTCTTAACCGTGGCAGCCAGGTCTCAATCCTGGCCTGACGTAAGAGTTCAGCGCTCCCAGCAAGACCCAGAAGAAGCAAAAAGGGAATGGACGGCATCAGGTAGCGTCCGTGATGCAGGTGAGGCACAGGCAGCCATGCAAAATACATCAACCAGAGCAGCCCCACCCAAACAACAAGCAGCAGAATCGATAGTGAGCTATGGCGCTGTTGAACCGTCGCTCCCCTCAGCAAGCGGCGGACGCTAACCGCTACCATATACATAACACCCGGCAGCACAAGAAGTAGCGGACCCACGAACAATGTGACTGTCGCGTTAGCAAGGTACCTAAATAGTCCATCCACACTTGAAAACCCCTGGCCATAATACGCGTTCTTGGCTTGAAAAGTGGAAGGAATAGGGCTGCCGCTGTTCCAGTAGTTAATGGCCCAATATGGTAAAGACAGCAGAAGAAAGACAACTGAAGCCGGCAGTAGAAAGGCAAGAAACCGCCTCGTCTCCCGTTGTATACTTAGAGAGAAGTCACATTTCTGCCCTGAAGCATCAAGTACTCTACGGAACCAGAGGAAGACAAGGGATAAAGCAAAGAGCGCACCGCCTTCGGGACGAGCCAGCATAGCCACTGAGCCTGCCAGTCCCAATACCAAAGGGGATGGCTCATCTTTTCTGACGGTTAGATATACGAGGAGTACTGACACCATCGTAAACAACATCGTCTCCATGCCCGAAACCGCGGCCCATGCCAGATGCCAGTCGAGCAGCAACAGGACCGCAGCGAGCAGCGCTATTCCCTTCGCTTCAGGAATAATGACCAGGCTCACGCGCCTGATCAGCCATGCCGAAATGACATAGCTAATGAGTCCCGTAGTGTAGGCCCACGGCAAATGCTCTAGTCCCAGCTTATATCCGAACGCCAGGACCAACGTCCATAGGAAGGAGGTAGTAGCCGAGGTCGTCTCGCCGGGATTGATCCACAGGCTGCCTGTCTGAGCAAGGTTACGAGATAGCGTTTGGTGTATCCAAGAGTCATCCAGCGGTAAGCCTAGCTGACCGCTGATAATCATTGAGGCCGTGAGATAGGCCCCAACTATTAACGTCCCCAAAAGGGACAGCCATGCTGGAGGGGAAGGGCTATATCGTACCGCTGAACGGTCTTTGGCTGCCAATTACGTCCTGCCTACACCATCCTGCTATGATCTACTGGCAGGAACGTAGCAGACCACCACTACGATGTCAATGATAAATCACGAGAGTGTGGGTATTCGACTAAATGCGATATCGAATTGTATTAAAAAAGCTATCGGCATTATAATTCCGTAAGATATGCTCGACATCTCAATAATAATCGTAAGCTACAACACGGCAGATATTCTCAGAGAATGTCTTACATCTTTGTACCGGACTGCCGGCGCAACGTTTGAGGTATTTGTTGTAGATAACGCCTCTCCGGATGGAAGCGCAGACATCGTGGGGAAAGAGTTTCCGCAGGTGCAACTTATACGCAGCCCAGTAAACGGCGGCTACGCCTACGCCAATAATCTGGCCCTGAAGGAGATAGGCATTGCAGATGCGCAAACGGACGCCGCTGGCCCCAAAAGGAGCCGGTATGTGCTGCTGCTCAACCCGGATACAGTGCTAACTGTAGACGCCCTCAGCGGAATGGTAGCGTTTATGGATGATAACCCGGATATTGGCATCTCCGGCCCCAAACTCCTGCGCGCTGACGGCTCTTTGGACCTGGCGTGTCGCCGGAGCTTCCCGACCCCAAAGATAGCGTTGTATAGAATGCTTGGGCTAAGCGCCCTCTTTCCCAAGAGCCCGCGTTTTGCCAGATATAACCTTACTTATCTGGACCCGGACGAGACCACGGAGGTAGACTCTGTTGTTGGAGCTTTCATGATGCTGCGCTGGGAGGCCCTTGGCTCGGCAGGCTTGCTGGACGAAAGTTTCTTTATGTACGGCGAGGACCTGGACCTGGCGTTGAGGATCAAGGCGCTGGGGTGGAAGGTGGTCTACTATCCAAAAGTAACCGTGCTACACTACAAGGGCGAGAGCAGCAGGACTCACAAGCCAAGGGCGGTATTCGAGTTCTACAGGTCCATGCTTATCTTTTACAGAAAACATTATTCCAGCACAACACCTCGACCCCTGGGCTGGCTCATTGTATCTGCCATTTGCGTGCGCGGTCTTTCGGTGTACCTGTGGAACCTGGCGGGATACCGTTTGCTTCTTGCAAGAACGAATCGCACATAGAGTGATTACATCTAATAATCCGTTCCTCGAGGCTATCGAGAGTTACGCTGCTGCATGCAGTCTGCAGGCTGATTGAGGACGAAAACAAGGAGGTTGATATACATGACAATCAAAGTAATAATAGAACGTTACATCAAAGAAGGGGCGGAAGAAGCGGCGCTTAGACTAATGAGAGAGCTTAGGACAAAAGCCGTCTTTCGTCAGGGCTACATATCGGGAGAGACCCTCAGGGCTGTGGATGAGCCGTCCCTGCTGACTATTATCAGTTCTTGGCAGAGCGTAGCAGACTGGGAAGCATGGGCCGGTGATCCCGCGCGACAAGAGATAGACGCAAAGATTACTCAACATTTGAAGCAACCTGAAAAGCTGAGAGTATATACCGCGGGCTAATAAATAGAGTTGGCATTATGAGACAGAGGCGCATAATTTGGCTGCTCGCCGGTGTTAGGCTGGTCTTTGACATCCTAATGGTCAATTCGTCCATTGCCCTGGCGTATGCTATACGTTTTAACTCGCCGTTATTTCCCGTCCAGGAGGTACAATCCTGGCAAGACTACATAGGTTTTGCCATCATAGAAAGCATCGTATTTCTGGTAGTAGCTTCGTCACGCGGCATATATCGTTTCAGACACAATCCGTCTCGAATAGACGAGCTGCAGATTGTTTTCTCGGCAGTGTCCATAGCCTCTGTAACTTCATGGGCCATCAGCGCCTTCCTCTTTAGAGACTTCGCCTATTCAAGAGCGCTGATCTCTGTCGCCTGGCTTTTAGCCGTTGGCCTGGTATGGTACGCCCACTTGATCCAATTCTGGGTGCATGCCATCCTGATGCGCAGGGGGATAGCTAACAGCAGAATGCTCATCATAGGAACGGGAGATCTGGGGCAAGCCATCCTCAACCAAATCCAGGGCGCTCCGGAATGGGGATATCAAGTCCTGGGATTCATCGCTAACGGGACGGGCAGCTATCCGGGACAAGTGGAAGGAGTAGAAATACTGGGAACTGTAGAACAAGTGGCTGAGGTGGCAATACGAAACGGCGTCTCCGAAATAATAATTGCCGAGCCTTATTTATCTTCGGACCAGATCATGGACATAGTCAACCGTTGTACCAAGGCCGAATTGAGTATCAAGGTCTTCCCTGACTTATTCCGCATCGTCTCCACGGAGCCCGTGCTCAGCGACATCAACGGCCTTCCTATGATCAACGTTAGAGACGCCGCTCTAAGGGGATGGAGGCTGTCTGTCAAGCGCGCCGTCGACATTGCATTCAGTTCTATGGTGCTTGTCCTGCTCTCTCCATTATTGCTGCTGGTAGCCGCCGTCATCAAAATCACCTCTCCGGACGGCCCCGTGTTCTATGTTCAGGAACGGATAGGGCTGGATGACAAGCCGTTTTACGTGATTAAATTCCGTTCTATGCCAACCGATGCGGAGGTTGCATCAGGACCAGTGTGGGCGAAACAGGGAGACCCCAGGGCTACCAGACTAGGACGATTCTTGAGGCGGTATTCTATCGATGAGTTTCCTCAGTTTATCAATGTTTTAATGGGGGATATGAGCATCGTTGGCCCAAGGCCGGAGAGGCCGTTTTTCGTGCAGCAATTCAGCCAGAGCATACCTCGCTATCTGGACCGGCATAGAGAGAAAGCGGGACTGACAGGATGGGCGCAGATCAACGGTTTACGCGGCGACACCAACATAGAAGAGCGGACCGCTTACGACCTCTGGTATGTTGAAAACTGGACCCTATGGCTGGATTTCAAGATCATGCTCCGCACTGTCGCAGCTATTTTCAAAAACAGCAATGGCTAAGCGACTACCGTGGTTACTGATTTGTGCTATAGTTTTTCTACTGGGGGCATCGACAGCAGGTACCCCTGGAAGCTCGCAGTTGCAGGGTCTTGAGACTCCAACTGCTGCGCCGGGGACTTACTTAGCCACCTTCGTGCCGGAAGTTGGCTTAACGCCCAGAAAAGAAGGCTCGCTTCCCCAAATCGTCCGTGGCGCGGTTGTTGACCAGACTGGAAGATCCCTTGTAGGAGTCAACATATACATCAGGTCCCAAGGCGGCGAGGGCTACACGGTGACAGGGCCGGACGGAAGCTTTAGCTTCAGTCTGACAAAAGGACTTTTTACAATTGCACTTGTCGGGTTGGAGAGCGTCCCGGCAAACATATCTGTGGACGGCACGACTGATATTCAGGTGGTCTTCAGAGGCCATCTGTATTTGGCCCCCGTGCCGGCGCCAACCGCGCCTCCTCCTACTGTGACGCCCACTCTTACGCCGACGACCACGCCTACTGCAACCCTTACACCTACGGCAATCCCCACTCCCATGGCGCAGGCTACGGCTACCGCAACCACGACAGCTACCCCAACGCCATCGGTAAACAACAGCCAGAGCAAGGGGGCCACACCGGTTGACGACCAACGCTTCGACTGGGCCGCAGTCATGGTCACAGGCGCAGTAATAGGCGGCGCGTTGTTTCTAGTATCGGCCGCCGTACTCTTGAAATGAGGCTACGAATACGGCTTTACAGAACCTTTTGATGGGGAGGCACTACGGAAGATTCAGGGCATCAGCCTCCTGGGGTTTAAGTAGAAGTACACGATCGGTGCGGTCTTCCATAAACAGGGCAAAGTGGGAGAGGATGTCTCTTACTAGAAGTGACGGAATTGGAGGGAGTGGAGCCCCTGGCGGCGGTACCAGGATTGTAAGAGTCAAGGGAATGGTAAATGTGTTAAGGGTAATGATGGCCTCTATGACACGAGTTCTCGTCTGTCCGCCAACTCCGGTAGTGGGATTGCCCCCAGGAAGAGTGTTAAGGCTAATGCCAAACCTTTGGGCGAGCCGTGTGTCATCACGAGGAGCCAGAATGGTGCTATCTGCGCCAGTGTCTATCAGGCGTGCCGCTTCCATACTGCGATTAATAGAAGGGAACTGAAAACCAGCATAAATGAAAGGGCGTCGCCTCCCTGCCCTGCTCAGGAAATAACCTCAATTCATAGAGAAAGGATGAATATCTCGTCTTTGGTAGTGGCATACTCAATGAAGGTATGCTCGCTAGGTACGCCCTTCTGCTCAAGAATCTCCAACAGGCGGCTATAATCAGAGTTAACCCCTACCACCTGCCGGTTAAAGATAGCAACCCACTGCTCTGGGTGATTCTTCACAAGCTCCTCTTGGTGAGCCTCATAATACTCCCCGTCTCCTCTGAAGCGTTTCAGTTCTTGTTGTACCTGCATCCTCCGTCACATCCTCTAACGTATAAGCGTAGGGCAGTTCTTGCTCCCTCAAGTATTATATCATGGGTTTATAACCGGCTGCTTGGGCAGAGGGCGGCAGGAGAACGCCCACATCTCCTGCTCCCTTCCAGCTCGCCGCCCGACATCTGGTATAATGTGCAAGGGAATGTGGAACACTCTACTGAGGGTAGAACAATGAGCCGAAAAGTTATCCAGGTTCCGATCGAAGATGAACTCTTGCGCGCGTTGAACGCCCGGTCCCAGGAGGAAGGCCGCTCCCGCGCCGAGATTATCCGGGAGGCGTGCCGCGCCTATCTGCGGGAGCAGGGGCAGGAATCGACGACCGCACACCGCCGGGGCGCGCTCGCGCTCATAGGCGCATGGGGAGACGTCAGCGATGCGGAGATCGATAAGTTCATCGCCGACGTCTACGCTGAGCGCGACAAGGATACCGGTCGCCCCGCGGACCTGGAGCCATAATGTACTTGCTGGACACCGACATCCTGAGCCATCTGGTCCGCCGGATGCCGTCTCCCGTCTTAGTCGCAAAACTGGCCAAGGTCCCGCCGGAGATACAGTATACCTCCAGTGTGACCTTGGGCGAGTTGATCTACGGAGCTTATCGGCTGGCAGAGCGCACTTCTGTGCTGTTGCAGCGAATAGACGAGGTGCTGGGGCCGGACCTCGCGGTCTTGCCTTTCGACGCCACTGCCGCGCGTCGTTATGGCGAACTCCGTGCCCACTTGGAACGGCAGGGAACTCCTATCGGCGATGCCGCCGCCGCTCGCCGCTATCGCCCTGACACATGGCCGGACTGTTGTCACCGGTAATACCCGCCATTTTGGGCGCGTCCCCGGGCTCATCGTAGAAAACTGGCTGATGTGATGCAGACCGTGGCCTTAGGGGAGCGGCTAAGGCTCTACCAAGACTTGCCGGCCGTGGTCGAAGGTAACTCGGAAGCGGTCGATGATCCGGCGACCAAGAAGATATTCGTCACCTAGCAACACGATGCGAGAGGGCGACTGCTGAGCATCGCCAGCAACCTGCACAGAACCCAGGTATACTGGAGCCAAAACAGTGTCGCCTGAAGCCAGGCCCACACGTTGCATTTGTTCAGGCAAAGGGAGCCGCGATCCCAATTCCTCAGGAATTGCCAGGAATCCGTCGAACCCGGTGTCCAAATAGGCTAAGGCTTCAGTCTGGAACGCGCCGATGGTTATACTAATTGGCAGATACGGGTACTCAGTGCTTATGAAAAGCGGCTGCTCCGCCATTTCTCCTCCCACGGGTAGCCCACCCTGCGGAAGGCGTAGCTCCCGCTGCCGAACCGCGCCGAAGCCTTTTGAGTTACCTCCAGATCGTCATGCCCTAGAATCAGCTCCCCGTCCGGCCCAATAGCAACATACTCCCCGAAGTGGTCTCTTTCTAAGGGCTTGCCGTACCGCTCGTACAGCCGCACGTCTTCGTCTGCTCTGTTCTTCACCCATACTTTGAGGTCTGCCATAGCTGCCACCTCCTTCTGCTGAGGCCATTATACCACGCCCCTTGAGGCGCAACAGGCGGCCTTAGCCGTTACCCGCCAAAGAATGTGAGGCGCAGGAAAAGCCCCTAGCCGTTCAAGAATGCTCACCTGGATCGCTGGCGCATACGAGGCCGCTGCAGTTGATAGTGCAAACATTTGTATGCGGTTATTCTCCCACTCACCCACGTACACGTTGCCGCTGCCGTCCACCGCTATCCCAAAAGGGGTGTTGAACTGCCCATCGCCACTACCGGGGGAACCCCATTTTGTGAGAAAGCCCCCATTGCTTGTAAACAACTGCACGCGGTTGTTGCCTCCTTCGCTTACGTACACGTTACCGCTAGTGTCTACCGCAACAAATGGTTGACTAAACTGGCCATTATCAGTGCCAGAACTCCCCCACTTCATGAGAAAGGCCCCGTTACTGGTGAACTTCTGCACGTTATGGAGATGAATATCGCCAACATAGACATTGCCACTGTTGTCTATCGCTATTGTCGAATCGCCCGTCACCCGTGCCCTGAGAACCCCACTGCCCAAGGTAAGTACCGCTGCTAGTGAACTTCTGGATACGCTTATTGCCGGCATCGGCCACGTAGACGTTGTCGCTGCTATCCACCGCGACTCCAGTGGGAGTGTTGAATTCACCATTACCACTGCCACCAGGGTTAGCGCCCCACTTGGTTATGAATGTTCCCTCACTTGTGAATTTTTGAATGCGATGGCTGTTGGTATCAGCTACGTATACATTGCCGCCACCATCGACCGCCACCCCTCGGGGGTAGGCAAACAGACCGTTGCTATTCGGCCCGTCGCTCAAACCTCCCCACTTCGTCAGGAACGTCCCCCCGGTCGTGAACTTCTGAATACGGTGGTTATTGACGTCCGCGACATACAGGACGTTGCGAGCACGATCCACCGCAATATGGG
The DNA here is from genome assembly GCA_009693005.1 of Dehalococcoidia bacterium. Taxonomy (GTDB): domain Bacteria; phylum Chloroflexota; class Dehalococcoidia; order SHYD01; family SHYC01; genus SHYC01. The sequence goes on from SHYC01000016.1 coordinate 15,327, forward strand.
CAGGATTGTTGAATTGGCCGTCTCCGCCGCCTTGGCTGCCCCACTTACGGACAAACCGGTATGTGGGCATCGGCGTCGCTGTCGGCGTGGGCGTCCGTGTAGCAGTGGCAGTCGCCGTAGCCGTAGGCGTAGGCGTGCTCGTGGGTGTTGGAATCGGTGTAAGTGTTGGTGTGGGGGTAGCAATGCTGGTAAACGTTGCTACGCACGTCTTGCTGGCGTTCATCGTCACCACCGTGTCGGTACAGTCAGAATCACCGCTGAACCCCACAAAGGCGGAACCGGAATTAGCAGCGCCGGTTAGCTGCACCGAAAGTCCGCTTTGGTACACCTCGCTGCAATCATCACCACAGTTGATGCCCGGCGGGCTGCTTGTCACCGTGCCGCTTCCAGCGCCTGTCTTACTCACAAATAACGTATATGTGACTATAGTGGTAGTAAATGTGGCAAGACAGCTCTTGTCGCTGTTCATCGTCAACCGCCCATCGGTGCAGCCAGGATCTCCCGTCCAACCAGTAAAGGTCGAGCCGCTGTCTGCCGCTGCGTTAAGTGTCACGAGTGTGTTTACAGGGTAGGTTTCAGAGCAGTCACTGCCACAGTTGATGCCTGGCGGGCTACTGATCACCATCCCAGCCCCGCTGCCCGCCTTCACCACCTGCAAGGTCGCGCCGGTGATCGGGGGAGTTGTGGTGAAGATCACGGTGCAACTCTTCGACCCGTTCATGGTTACCGTGTTGTCGCTGCAATCTGAGTCTCCCGACCAACTCTTGAAGTACCAGCCCCCTAAAGGGCTGGCGAGCAGAGTCACATTCGTGTCCGGCGGATAGCTCTCGGAGCAGTCCGGCGGACAGTTGATGCCCAGAGGAAAGCTGGTGACGGACCCTCCGCCGCTGGTGCCCTGGTCGTTGGCAATGCTGACCGTAAGGGTAAATGGTCCGGAGGGCCCCGGTGTAGCCGTAGGCGTGGCCGTGGCCGTTGGTGTCGGAGTGGCGGTCGCTGTCGGTGTTGGCGTAACCGTGGCAGTAGGTGTTGGCGTGGGAGTTGGAGTGAGACCACATATTACGCCAGCCCGCGCCGGCGCCTCAAACCAGAAGGACTGTCCCCAGTTTACCGGCGTACCGTTGCCCTGCACTCTTGGCCGCACTCTCCAGTAATAGCGACACGCCTGCTCTAGTTGATAAGGTGCCGGCACTGCCCAGCTATTGAAGGGCCGGGATTCGCCTCCGTGAATACGATTCTCATATACAGGACCAATTGCAGTGGCCGGATTGGTATCAAAGAGTATGTCCTTGCTGAGCTGAATCTCGTAATAGAAAATGTAAGAGTTGTCATCAAACCAGGTGAGGGTTGGGGTAAGACTGGTGACTGTGACCCCCAGTGGCGGGTCCTGAGGACGAATACTTGCTGAGCTTGGTTGTGGTGTAGTAAAACTCCATTCATCAGACCATGCTCCCCATAAAGGAGAAGTATCCGAAATGCTCGTTGTAGCATCGGTAGCCCGGATGCGCCAGGTATAGGTCATGCCTGGCAGAAGCACATAAGGGCCGATACCAAGCGTAGGTGGCTGAAGGGTGAAGGATGTCTCGGCATTACGTATTAGGTTTACACCCGAGCCGTCGCCCCGGAAGGGAATAACCTGAAAGTGGTACTGAGTAGCACCGGAAGGCAACTCAAAACTGAGAGTGATGCCCCCCATGTTCTGAAGCAGTGTCCCGTTTTCCGGGGGAGCGGAGGGTCGGCGCAGCCAGAGCCGCTGCCCTGAACTTCGCATCGCCAGGCCGCTGGGCCGCGTTGGCATCGAAAGGAACTGCCAGGGCCATTACCAGCAGGAACAGGAGCAGCAGCGCACTAAGCTTCGTCATAATCATCCCCCTATTATTTCGTGAAGAACAGAACGCGAGTCCACCACAGTCGACTGTGGTGGACTCGCGTTCGTCAAATTTTTTTATGGTATAATAGTCCCAGGAACTGAAGGCAGTTGGTATTAACTAGTTGAGCACCGCCCACTCCAAAGAGGGACGGGGACACATGATACGCAAGGAAGCAAGATATATAGATATCAGCAGTGTACCTGAGCTACTGCGTTTGGCTGAAGAGGTACAGAATACCCGGGAAGTCCATGTCCTTCATAAGGATGGACACGAACTTGTGGAAGTAAGACCTGTTAAGCCTGACCGCCAAAAGCGTACTAAGGGTGGGCCAGTCACCAACGATGACTCGCTCTCCAAACTGGTAGAAATTGGCCGCTCTGGAGTTGGCGATATTAGGGCAGGCATAAAACCTGCGCCTACATCGGAAGAACCAGCTGCCCATAACCTAGCTTCCGCTGCCGCAATAATCGAGGAGGTCTTAGAGAAATACGATCCCAAATATGTTGCTGCGGATGCAGGATGGAACGGGCGCCTTGGTCCACTTCTAGAAATTGAGGAGGTGCAGCAGCGGTTGGGCATTGAAAGCGAACAGTCCATAATTGATATGGTTGAGCAGCGCCAGCTCATTGGTCTACCAACGAAATCCGGGCGATTGCTATTCCCTGCATTGCAGTTTACTCAGGCAGGTCCTCCGCACCCACTGATACGTACAATTCTGGACATATTTGCTAGTGCTGATATCAGTGCTTATGCTATAGCCTCTTGGTTTATGACGCCTCAAGAGATATTAAGAAGGAAGACGCCCATAAGTCTAATCCAGGCCAGGCACTCATCCGAACAGATAAAAGAAGCGGCTCGCCGTACCGCGTCCCGTCTCTCACAGTAGTAAGCGTCTTGAGTCCGCTGGTACAGCCACCGACGGATCCTGATCAGCTTAAAACTTTTCCCAGGCGCATCCTACCGTTAGATAAGCCGCTCTTTCGGATTCATCGTCTTAGCCGGGAACCATGGTGGTTTTCCCATGATATGTCCGGTCGCTTCGACCTTACCAATCCTGCTGGCACGTGTTATGTTGCAGAGTCTCGCCTTGGTGCGTTTATTGAGGCCTTTAAAGAGATTAACGATCTACTTGACGCTGATATTGCCGAGCGACGAATCTCAATTGTCCATGTGCCACGCTCCATGATTCTTGCCGACTGTACCTCTAAAAAGATACGGGGTTTTGGTATCACAGGTAGCATCCACTCAAGGGAAGAGTATGAATTGCCCCAAAAGTGGGCAGCAGCATTTGCCGGCGCCGGCTTTGAGGGAGTGCGCTACAAGGTCAGTCATGATCCGTCCATGAGCATGATTGGCATCGCGGTGTTTGGCTCAGCCGGCTCGGCTGACTGGCCAATCATATCTACTACCCCAATTGATATTGGCACTATTCTAGACGCTAGGCGGAGTTTCGGAATTCGAGTTAGGCACACGCTGTAATGGTACCTTAGAATCCAAATCTGAGATTCCCCCTAGCTAACAAGCTGCTCTTGCCCTAAGCCTATTTTGAAATAGTTCATGCACATACCCTTGAGCCTCCATACATTCTCCTTGCTTCCCATCACTTATGAAGCCTACAATCTATAGTATGTCTTCACTGTACCAGCCCTTGCGAAACATATTCACCCAAGTTATCGCGCAGATGCTCTGGAGGCATCTTATCATCGGCTATATATGGGCATAAGACTATTAATAGGACTGGGCAACCCCGGGTCCCGCTACGCTAGAAACAGGCACAATGTAGGGTTCCAATGCATAGACCAGTTGGCGCGCTTTAAGGGTATTAAACTCGATAAGCGATCAGGTTATGCCCTGGTGGGAGAGCTGGATATAGACGGATCGAAAGTCCTTCTTGCTAAACCGCAAACGTTCATGAACAAGAGCGGCGATTCGGTCGCCTCTTTGAAAAGAGAGTTGAAGGCCAGCCCGGAAGAGGTGCTGGTGATTTATGATGACATGGACTTGCCTTTGGGCAGAATTCGGGTGCGCGCCGAGGGAAGCTCCGGCGGCCAAAGAGGGATGCAGTCCATCATCGAAAGGCTGGGCACGAAAAGCTTCCCGAGAATACGCGTCGGCGTGGGCAGGCCGCTGGGAGAGAGGTTCAGCAGATACGAAGAGGATATAATAGACTGGCTTATCAGCGATTTCACCACTGATGAAGAAGCTACAATGGTGGGAGCAAGAGAACAGGCGGGAGAGGCGGCTTTGGCGGTCGTGAAGGACGGTATCGAAAAGGCCATGAACAGGTATAATAACCGGTAGGGGCACACCTGCGTGTGTGCCTGTGCGCCATTTCCATAGTCAGCGCCAGGTATTAACGCAGACACATAGGTCTGCCCCTACAAGAATGATATTTTTAAACGCTAATCAATATATTGGTTAGACCAGGTTACTTGGAAGGAGTGATAATTAATTGGAAACTTTTATATCGGAGCTTCGGAACGGCTTAAGGATCGCCACTACCCCGATCGCGGAAGCACAGTCAGCGAGCATCTCCCTCTTTGTGGGAACTGGGTCGAGGTATGAGAGCAAGAGGATAAACGGAATATCTCACTATCTCGAGCACATGCTTTTCAAAGGCACTGCCAAACGTCCCAAGGCGGAGATGATCGCAGAGGCCATAGAGGGTGCCGGTGGAAGAAGCAACGCCTTTACCAGCTACGAGCTTACCTGCTACGTGGCCAAGGTGCCCTTCGACAAGCTGGGTATAGCCCTTGACGTAACCGTGGATATGGTCAACGACTCGCTGCTGGACCTTGCAGAGGTGGAGCGAGAGCGCAGCGTAATCAAAGAGGAGATCAAGAGGGAAAAGGACAACCCGGCCTCCTGGGTCTGGGAGCTGCTGTCCGAGGTAATTTATGGCGACCAGCCTTTGGGGTGGAATGTAGCCGGGACAGAGGAGATCGTATCCGGTATCACCAGGCAGGACCTGGCAGACTATGTAGGAACGTGGTATGTTCCAAACAACATGGTGCTTAGCATCGCCGGAAGAGTGTCCCACGAAGAGATCGTGAACACGGCAGGAAAGCTCTTTGATGAGCGAAAGAGAGTGTCTTTAGGTGGGTTTGCGCCGGTAAGCGAAAAAAAGGACGGGCCCGCGGTGCAGGTGGAGACCAGGAGCAACGCTCAGTCCAACCTGACGATAGGCCTAACCGCTTTGCACAGGCTGGATCCCGACAGGTTCATCCTGACTCTGCTCAACAACCTCCTCGGCCGGGGCATGAGCTCCCGTCTCTTCAGAGAGGTACGGGAGAGGCGCGGCCTTGCTTATTCGGTGGGGTCAAGCACCTCCCGCTTTCACGATACCGGCCTGATGGTTGCGCACGCGGGCGTAGACCCAACCAAGGTCGTCGAAGCAGCCAAAGTGATCATCGCCGAGATGGAGAAGCTTACCGTCGAGGCAGTTGGCGCAGAAGAGCTGGAAAAGGCCAAGGACTTTACGATAGGAAACTTCCGTTTGGACCTGGAGGATAGCATGTCGGTGTCCCGCTATGTGGGCACCAGCTTACTTAGCACCGGCGAGCTGGAGGACATCGATGACACCGTGAGCAAGTTCAGAGCCGTTCAGCCCGAGGATATCTTGCGCGTCGCAGCCCGCCTGATCGACCGGAAGAAGATGTCCATGGCGGTAACAGGGCCGAATGATGTGACGGCCGAGTTGCTGGCGGAGCTGCAGGGATAGTATTAATATTAAGGCTCGCCACTTACGACAAGGATGGATCGCCGTTGACAATAGTATTACAAGGTAGTACCAGGTAGTACACTGTAGTCCGAGGGATGGCTCTATGACTCGGATTCGGGAGATTATAGTTTCTCCAGCCCAGGAAGAGCATATACTGAGTAAGCACCAAGTCGAGGCGGGGGAGGTAGAGCAAGTATGCTTTTCCAAGCCATTTGTTATCCGAGGTCGTGA
>SHYC01000017.1 GCA_009693005.1 Dehalococcoidia bacterium
ACTTATGATAACGCGGGCTCATAAGATTAAGGTATTTCCGTCGTTCATTCACGGTCATCTTTTCGTCAATCGGCATGTTCCCCTCAGTAACATTCTTAGCTGAGTTAACCATACCTCTTTCAGTAACATTTTAGATGAGTGAATACGGCTTATTGACAATACTCCTGTGAAGTGGCATTATCTAGCAAGATTAATTCTTAAAATGACCTAAGCAGTGGTCAGTATATATTTGATTTGAGCATGTTGGTCGATATGTGGTGCCGGATTACTATAAGGAGCTAAGTATGTCGCGGCAGGTCCTCGCACAGACCGAGGCAGACGAGGGCCGATCCTTTAATACTGGATATTCTAGTCGGCTACCGCCTCATATTAGCTCTCTTGATCCTACACCTGCTGGGTCAGCTGAAGACAAGTCATGGTCAATGTTTCCTGGTCGTAGATTGATAGCTTCAATATTTAAATACACTTAGCTAAGTTATGCGCCTTTATCTAACACAATTTGATCTTATATGAAAACTACAAGACGTCGACTAATCCCCGATATCAAGACCTTTAGCGCCCTCTCAGAGGCAAACTATAGGTTGCTCTGGTTGTCCCAGGCGAGCAGCAGCATTGGGCGCAGCATGCGCGTGTTTATCAGGGGCTATTTTGTCTATCAGATCACAAACTCTACTGTATGGCTAGGCGCAGTCAACGCCTCCCTTGCCTTCCCGATGCTGTTCCTTCCCTTCGTTGGCGGTGTGCTAGCTGATAGGATGGATAGAAAAAAGCTATTGGTTATTACAGAGAGTGCTCTGGTGCTCCTATGGATCGTGGTCTCCATTGCCATATTGGCGGGTTTGCCGAAAATCGAGTGGGTTCTGGTTGTATCATCCCTGATCAGCGGTACAGTACAGTCTTTTGGGCGTCCAGCACACCAAGTAGTCATACCAAACGTGGTCAGCAAGGAGAACCTGATGAACGCCATCGCCTTGGACACAACTATCCAAAGAGGAGCAACAGTTCTAGCCCCTACCTTGGGAGGTCTCCTCTTGGTGATAATTAGTCCAGGTGCCGGCTTTTTGGTCACCGCCGCTCTTCAGGGCGTTGCTGTAATATGTCTGCTGCTCATGAAATGGAGCAGTGAGGGACCTATACAAACGCGCCAGTCGACTTTTGGCAGCCTATTAGAAGGTTTTCATTATATGAGAAAGGATATGATAATCCTTGGCGTGGTGGCTATGGGCGCATCTAGCAGCCTTTTTGCGGGAGCTTATGGGTCTTTTCTTCCGGCATTTGCCAAGGATACACTGCATGTTGGCTCGCAGGGTCTGGGTCTTCTCCTCACAGCGGGGGGGGTTGGCGCCGTTACGGGTGGGCTGGTGATGGCTTCTATAGGAGGTTTTAAGCATAAAGGCGCTCTTCAGTTGGCCGCTGGGATGTCGTATGCCGTATTACTTTTAATGCTTGCGCAGTCCACGTCCTTTTCCCTCTCCCTAGTACTTATGGGACTGGTCAGTGTTATGACGGTCTCTTTTGGCACTGTTAACGACACTATTCTCCAGCTTATAGCTCCAGACCAGCTGAGAGGGCGGATCATGGGAGTGCGTCTCGTGATACATGGATTAGCTCCCTTCGGCCTGCTCCCCATGGGAATATTGGCGCAGGCGTTTGGAGTGCCTTTTGCAGTAACTCTCGGCGCAGCGCTGTACGCTACAGCTATAGTTTTGGTAGCTCTCATTATCCCTCAACTAAGGAACTATACCTGGGAGGACAAACCTGCCAGTTCTCCCGTCCAGACCTAAGCAAAGTCACGCTTTATGTACGACGTATGGGCTGCTTTGCCCGATGGCTCAGATCAGGACACCCTTTCCGACGGCGTTTACCGGCTCCTGACCGGACCTCCCAACATTCAGGGGATGGCGTTCAGCAAAGATGGCAATGCTTTATACCTGGCGCAGAAGGGCACAGTTAACTCCATAATAGCTATCACTGGGTTCAAGAACCGCTAACTTTCCTGTCACCACGAGATATAATATTGTCTCCGGTCAGCTATCTCTTGAGCAGCTTACAGAACCGGGGACTATCGGCTCCTCTGGCTTTCCACCCTCGGCGCATCCGCGGGGATGTGGACGCTGCAAGTGGCGGTCGGGTGGCTCGTTCTGGAAATGACCAACTCCCCTCTCTCCCTCGGCGTGATCTCGGCCGCGCGTATGGCGCCTTTATTGATCCTGGATATGCTGGAGTCGTTAAGCTAATCTTCTGCAATATTGGACTCTATTCCTCTGCGAGGACTAGATTTTCCGCAGCGGTTATATGGTTATCGCAACCGGGCGAGCGTAGACGGCCATGTCGGGCTGAGTTTGAAAGACAATTGCGACGGCATTGGCTTGCGTTTAGCCATGATATAATGGTTAAGACAGATTCCATGAGATTAACATCGATATTCGACTGGCTCGTTCCTGAAGACACACGGCGCAAAGCAGCCAGGATAAATTTAGTAGGATCACCATGATAACGCAGACAGAGCATCACTACATAGTAAGGACAGACGGTATCCTGAGCGGTGAGCCAATAGTTAGGGGCACACGAACGCCAGTGCGGGCTGTGGCGGAGCTTTGGCGACTTGGGTATACTCCCGAAGATATTGCGATATCGTTGCCTCACTTAACTCTCGCAGCCATCTTTGACGCTCTAAGCTACTACAGTGACCATCAGAGAGAGATCAACGAGTATATAGAGCGGAACAGAGTACCTAAGAACCTTATCGATCCCCGGGTGAAAGATCGGTGAACCGTGTCTTCGCAGAGGTCTACATAGATGAGGACCTGGACGTGGTAGTTGCGGAAATACTCAAGGCGCGAGGGTTCCAGGCTGTTACTGCAGGTGACGTAGTCAGACTCGGTGCCAAGGTTCTTTTGAGGTAGTGTTTGGTTCCGAAGAAGATCGGGAATACCAGCTTATGCACCATCCAAAGGATGCCACTCTTACGATCTACAAAGAAGCGGCGCAGTGCAGCCTGGCCGGAGCTATAGAGCTTTGGTTCAAGAGGACATTCCCATCTATGAGATTCCGAAGGGCAGGCACCGTGCTCTTACTGGGGACGGAAATATAGACCTCTTACCTCTTCCATTGTACTTTGCTCTTCGCTCTTCGATAATAGCAGTATATGGAAGATGTGATTTGTCTCAGGTCCGCTATCTCTTAAGCAGCTTCGAGAGCCGGGACTTCCGGCTCCTTTGGCTTTCCACGCTCAGCGCATCTGCGGGGATGTGGACCCAGCAGGTGGCGCTCGGCTGGCTGGTCTTGGAAATGACCAACTCTCCTCTCTCCCTGGGCATGATTTCCGCCGCGCGCATGGCTCCATTCTTGTTCCTGGGTATGGTGGCCGGCACCCTGGCCGATAGATTTCAACGGCGCAACCTGCTGATTGCCATCACCGGACTTTCTGCGGCATACTCTCTATCCATGGCGGCGATTGTGCTCACCGGGGCAGTTCAGTTTTGGCATCTCTTCCTGCTAACCCTGGTGTTTGGCTGTGCCAGAGCGTTGGAATCACCGGCACGGCAGGCCCTGATCTACGACATCGTGGGTTCCGCCGATGCTCTCAAGGGCATATCCCTGAATGCTGTCGCCATGCGTCTCATGGGAGTGATCGGTGGAGCGCTGGGGGGAGTCATGATAACACTTTTTGGCCCAGGTGGAAGCTTTCTGCTGATGGCGTGTACGTATATTTTGAGCGGGTTGATATTGATGGGCATGAGAGGAGTACGCTCAGAGCGGACAATAGAGGCCGCGCCGTTCTGGAGCAGCCTCAGGACTGGAGTTGGCCTCCTAAAAGACAATCAGGTGGTGCTGGCCCTCGTGATAATGTCGGTAATGGCGGAGATGTTCGCCTTCTCCCACAATACGCTCTTGCCCGTCTTCGCGAGAGATGTCCTGGCTGTCGGACCGATCGGCTTGGGCCTGCTCACCTCTGCACTCGGGCTGGGCGGCATAATCGCCTTGCTGACGTTAACCGCCCTTACCAGATATGGGAATGGCGTGCAGCTTCTACTGTGGATTTTGGGTCTTTATGGAATTTTTCTATTGCTGTTCGCGACTTCAGGAAGTTATTTCCTGTCGCTGGGCATCATAATAGGGGTGGGCGCGGCTGCGGCAGCTTTTGACACTCTACAGCAGACCGTGCTTCAGTCCAGTGTACCGGACTCCGAGAGGGGCAGGGTCATGGGCTACTGGGTAGTCAGCCTCGGGTTGGGGCCATTGGGCCACCTGGAACTGGGCGCGTTAGCAGGGGTTTTGGGCGCGCCGATAGCGCTGGGCGTAAACGCGAGCGTCATAATCGTGACTTATCTGATTATGACCATCTTTGTAAGCAAGAGCCTGCTTAAGAGAGAAGAGGGCGGTTATGAGCGGGGGTGAATTGGTGAAATTGTACTCAAGTACAATTCGTGAAATCAATTATTCTGTATAATGCCTACTTGGTCTCCTTAAGAGGTCTTCTTTTGGCAGCCTTTATTTTCTCGTCAAAAATAGAGCGTCGTTCAGCGTCTCTGGCCGGACCGATAATTAAGTAGTCCAGAAGACCATCAAGAACCTCTAGTGTCCAATTTGCTTCTTCAGCACTCACATCGATGATTTTACCCTCATCATCTTCTTGCGAGTGTGCGCCAAAGTTTCCTATCTCTCTAAGGTAGTGCAGATTCTCTTTAAGGGCCGTCGGATATGCCTGATTGTTTTCAAAAGATTTGATTTGGTCATCTAATTGCCTCTCATTGCACTCAGCATATTTCTTGAGTAGATCTGCTAGGACGCGTCTGGATAGGACGGCTGACATGCGTGGGCTGTCTTCCAGAATTAGAGATGCTTCCAGATAATCATCGCGTATCTCTTGTGGAACTAGAGAATCGATTGGGCGTGGTGCGCGTTTCCTCGGGACAGCAAACCACTCTTCATATGTTTTTTTGGTGTCTCGTGCATTTGGAGTTATTGCCTCCGAACGCCACACCTTTACGATAACGTGCCCACAAGATTCATTCGGACACTTCATCCAACGCACTACAATATCCACCAGTGTACGCATAGCTTTATCACGCCTTTGGTGGATAGTGTATTGCGCTTGTTCCACAGGCTTTCCATGCGGATCGGTGATCACGGCCAATGGTTGCCACAGTTCGGGAATTGCGAAGGAACAAAACGGACAGATCATTCCGGGTTTTTAACCTCTGCTGGATTGTTCGCAAGCTTCTATGGATAAGTGGAGGGTAGGTTTTGCAGCGCGTTATGATGGATTTTTAGATGGTCGGGGCGGGCGGACTCGAACCGCCGGCCTCTTGAACCCCATTCAAGCGCGCTACCAAACTGCGCCACGCCCCGACCTGCGCGTCCAATACTAGCACAAAACGGCCTCCACGGACAACTTGACCTAAGACCTAGGTTGTTACTGCTGATTCTTCTTTGTCTAACCTGGCTTGTGTAGTTGTATCTGTAACCTGTGGGCGGGAGACCCAAACTTCGAGTTGGCCTCTACCATAGGAATAAGAAGACAACTGCGCCAGTTCATGTTGCCTCAATGCACGGGCTATGGCTGCTTCTCTAACAAACTCTGAAGTACGTATCCCAAGCTCTTGTGCAGCTGTCACGACTAGGGCAAAGTCTTGCCGGGTGAACGCTACAGATAGAATCGAACGCTGATTCTTTACAGGTTCCAATACTTCAGTACGCTCATCGTCCCAATTGTTGGGATCTTGTAGTTCCGCGAATTCTTTATCCTTCATTATCTGCTCCTCCGGTTCAATAAAGTCTTTTCGCCATCGCTGGAACGCCATCCTGTGACTGGTCGCCAGGTTAAAGGATCGTAGGTAGGCTCGATTAGTATAGTAAGGCAAGCACCACCGTCATCTATGCCGATAAGACGGTGAGTTGCTCGGCGTCTTCGCTTGTTTGGAGTAACGATAGGTCTATTAGATAATATCTGGTCTAGTTGAACTGGGCTTAGCCCATGCCTGGCCAATTCTGCTTCATTTTCATTATCGTAAACAAAGGCGTAGACCAAAGGAATTGCCAAAGCTACCTCGCTAGCACTACAATACGTAGTGATACTGTAGTGTATATTGTATTAAAATACTCCGGAGGATTCAAGTGGAAGTCGAATGGCTTATTCTGGCAGATGCCGCTCAGGTGGTAGGTGGCAAGCTAAATTTGCTCGGTGGGGGGTGGGACGTACTGACCGTCAATGACGCGTTTCCGCACCGGCAGCATTTGGCTGTCGCGGTATCTTTCAAAGTGCCGTGGAATGAGACGAATCAGCGCCATAACGTTCATATCGCCATCGTCGCGGATGATAGTGGCCGCGAGTTGCTGAAAGTTGACGGGCAGATGGAAGTGGGCCGTCCGCCCGGCATTTTGCAAGGACAGGACCAGCGAGCGCAGATAGCTGCCGAAAGTATCGTGGACCTCGAAGAAGGGACGTACTTCATAATAGCGGGGGCCGATGATGGGGAGGAAAAGCGGTTCACTTTCCGAGTGGTAGCTGCTCCGGGCCTCGCACAAAAGTCTGGTTAGAGATACCGGTAAGACAATATCCTAAAGAATCTGCTTCTACGCCGGTTCTTTAGCCTTGCCGAAACCTTACGCAGCCAGCCTCGCGACCACAATTATGCGGTGGGAGTAGTTTCGGGCGGCGCGGTCGAAGATGCCGCCGCAAGTGATTATGGTTGCTGTGGGTGTTTCAGTGGGCTGGAGGTAGTCCGCGCCGGAGGGATCGTCCCACTCCAGTGTCACCGTTGTCTCAACTACGTACTTAAAGCTCCGATCGCCCGCGAAGATGTAGATTACATCGCCGTGGGCCAACTCTCGCAGCCTCCAGAAGACGGCGCCAAAGGGCGCTCCGGTGTTCTGGTCTGTCCAGTCCACATGGCCGTCCAACAGCAGGTTCCCTGAGTCCCCTGGCCCGGCGCCGGGCGAATACCAGCCCACAGCCCAGGGGTCGGTGGGCGCTCCCATCGCGCCGTCAGAATCCAGGCCCACGGGGACAACAGAGGCGTCGATCCCTAATGCCGGCACACGTATCGCTGTCGGCACACCGCCTCCCCGCGTTCTATCCGGCGCAGGATATTGCGCCATTGTCTGTCCGCTATCGATTGCCGGTCTCTGGGTTGTCTCTCTGCCGGGGGTCAGTTGCGCTGGCGCAAGGTTGGACTGGCTTTCAACCCTGCCAATTGCAGCCGGAGGAGTGAGCGCCTTCGTATTACTCCTGGTATCACCTTCTGTCTCATCAGGGCGTACGGTTTCGGTGTTGGAACATCCCGGTGTCATAATAGCTATCGCAATGGCAATTGAGACAGCCAGGCCAACGTATCTTTGATGCATCGTTCCTTCTTATGGCGTGCCGGCTTTGGCTGGGCGACCGGAGGGGCTGGTGAGGAGTGCGGCTACGCGGTCCAGCAGCTTGTTGGCTACCTCGTCCTTTGTCATCAACGGCAGGTCCAGTATCTCACCTGAGCGCTCGATGATGGTTACCTTATTGGTGTCCACGTTGAAGCCGCTGTTGGGTGCGGTGACGTCATTGGCGACGATAAGGTCCATTTCCTTTCCGCGGAGCTTTGACTGAGCGTTTCGCAGCAGCTCCTCGGTCTCAGCGGCGAAGCCCACCTTTATGAAGCTGCCCTTTACCTCTGAAATGATATCGGGGTTTTTGGTCAGCTCTATAGTTAGTGACGCCATGTCCTCTTTCTTGATCTTTCGCCCAACTGCGGTAACAGGCCGGTAGTCTGCCACGGCCGCGGTCATTATCAGAACGTCGCAGGCCCGCGCGGCCGTGAACACGGCATCCCGCATCTCCAGGGCGGTGTGGACAGGGATGATATCCACACCAAACGGATAAGGCACCGAGACCGGGCCGGCTATTACCGTGACCCTTGCGCCGCGGTCTCTTGCGGCCTCTGCGATGGCGAAGCCCATCTTGCCGGAGGAGCGATTGGTGATGACCCGTACCGGGTCGATCGGCTCCTCAGTAGGGCCTGAGCTTACCACTACGTGCTTGCCTGCAAGGTCGCCGTGCCGCCCAAGGACCTGCCGCACCGTGGCTATGATCTCCGGAGTCTCCGCCAGCCTGCCGTGGCCGATTAGGCCGGAGGCCATTCTGCCGAAGCCGGGGCCGGCGAATACGGCGCCCCTTGACTTGAGTTTGGCAACGTTTTCAGCCGTGGCGGGATTATCGTACATGTTGGCGTCCATGGCTGGGGCTATCACCATGGGGGCCCGCGTTGCCAGCGCGGTCCCGCAGAGCGGGTCGTCGGCGATTCCAAGCGCCAGCTTGGCTATGATATCGGCAGTGGCCGGCGCAACGAGCAAGAGATCGGCCTCTTCCGCAAGCTGCACGTGCTGGATGCTTAGCTCTGAAGAGGAATCGTACCAGTCGGTGACAACGGGACGGTGAGTTATGGCACGAAAGGTGAGAGGAGTAACAAACTCCATCGCCGCTTTTGTCATGATAACGTCGACAATGGCCCCGGACTGTACCAGCTTGCTGGCCAGGTCCGCGCCCTTATACGCGGCTATGCTGCCACTCACGCCTAGGACTATCCGCTTGTTGGATAACATCGTGCACCACCTTTAGGCGGCAATCCGCCCGTCTAATCCGGCCTGTTAAGCTCGTGAATCATCTGGAGTCCCAGCAAGGTCAGGTTTGGGTTGATGAGGTCAATACAAGAGGTCTGGGGCGCCAGAAGCTCGGCCTCGCCCCCGGTTGCCACAACTTTGGCGTTTCCACCCATCTCCTCCTTGAACTTCTGGACCAGGTTCTCGACCAGACCGATGTAGCCCAATATGAGTCCGGACTGTATGCTGGCAATGGTATTCCGGCCGATGGCGGTCTTGGGAGGCACCCTCTCTATCCGCGGCAGCCTGGCAGTGCGCTCGAACAAGGCGTCCATGGCAACTCCTATACCGGGTGCAATCGCGCCGCCAAGATACTCTCCCTCTGCTGATACTGCATCGAAGACCATGGCCGTGCCGTAGTCTACAACGATCACCGGGCCGCCGTACAATCTAAAAGCGGCTACGGCATCGGCAATGCGGTCTGCTCCCACCTCTCTAGGATTCTCATAAAGGACCTTGATGCCGGTCTTAATGCCAGCGGCCACGACCAGGGGCCTGGCGTTGAAGTAGCGCCGACATACCTCACTGAGTGTGGTGACAAGGGGCGGCACGCTGCTGCACATAGCTGCCTCGTCGATATCTTTTAGGCTGATACCAGCGTGGGAAAGAAGGGTTATCAGGGTCGCGGCGTACTCGTCCGGCATTTTGCGGATATCTGTAGCAAGCCGCCAGGTACCGCGCAACTCTTCGCCGTTGAATACGCCAACGGTCACGTTGGTATTTCCGATATCTAATACCAGGAGCATCTAGATTAACCTTATCCTTAAGACTCAGCTTCATTATACACGGAGCAATAAGTTTAGCAATTCTATAAGCACAGTATAGGGGGCTTAGGAAGTATAGACGATAGATTGAACTGTTGATGATTATAGAGCATAATCATCAACATCTTGGATCCTTTTTGCTGCTCCTAGAGACAGCCGCGCCCTCCTTGTTGTCTGTAATACTGAAGGGCTGAACGGATAAGGGGAGGAATTTCGCTTGAACCAGAGACTGTCGGCGCATTCCGCTGATGCAGTTATCATTGGAGCCGGCCATGCCGGTCTTTCCACCAGTTACTACCTTACCCAGATGGGGCTGCAGCATGTGGTGCTTGAGCAAGGCCGCACCGCAGAGAGCTGGAGGACCCGGCGTTGGGACTCGTTCACCCTGATCACTCCCAATCGATGGTGTCGCTTACCGGGGTTCCCGTATGCAGGCGACAACCCGGATGGTTTCATGAAGCGCCACGAGATCGTGTCCTACTTGGACACGTATGCCAGCAGCTTCGGTGCGCCCGTCGAGAACGGCATCCAGGTCACGTCCGTTCATCAGGACGCCCGAGGGACGGGCTATCGCGTCGAGACCAGCAAGGGAGTATACCAAGCTCCGGTCGTCGTCGTGGCCACCGGGTTCTCCGAGTTGCCCAAGATTCCCGGATGGTCCACGCAGCTGCCGAGTGACGTCGCCCAGGTGCATTCCAGTAACTACCGGAATCCTCAGACCTTGCCGCCGGGGGCGGTACTGGTCGTCGGGAGCGCGCAATCCGGCTGTCAGATTGCCGAGGAGTTGCACGAAAGCGGACGCCGGGTGTACCTGTGTGTCGGCAGTGCTGGCCGAGCAGTGATGCGCTACCGCGGCCAGACAGGGTGGCAGGTGCCGATGGAAAGATTAGAACGGACCGTTGATCAACTGCCGTCCCCCAGGGCCAAATTTGCTGGCAATCCGCATGGATCGGGGACGCTTGGTGGACACACGATCAATCTCCATCAGTTTGCGCGTGATGGCATCACCTTGCTAGGACGCTTCCAGGAAGCCCAGGGTGACCGGCTCAGCTTTGCGCCTGACCTCAAGGAGAATCTAGCACACGCCGACAAGGTTGCCGCGGACTTCAAACGGGATGTGGACGCCTATATTGAACGGGCCGGGCTGGACACTCCACCGCCGGACGCCAACAACACCGATGACTACGAAGGGGATGATGGCTACCGGCAGCCTGAGGTCCTGGAGCTCGATCTGCGGTCGGCCGGCATCCAGACGGTTGTCTGGGCGATGGGCTTTGCTCGTGACTATCGCTGGATACACCTGCCCATCACGGACGATGACGGGTATCCTCTTCAGCAACGTGGAGTGACCGCGTATCCAGGACTGTATTTTATGGGCCTCCGTTACCAATACAAGGCGAAGTCCGACCTGTTCTACGGGGTGGGTGAAGATGCTGCATTCGTGGCGGGAGAAATAGCGAAACTGGTAAGTGGTGAACGTCAAGTCTGAGCAAAGAAACGAGGACTGCACCCCACTTCCGGCACGGCGACTGCCTCCACGCCGGGGCTGAACGCGTACTTTTTAAGTATAGTTGCCAGCGCAGTCCCTAGCTGTTTGTCGCCACGTACTCGGGGTAAGAGCCGAATATTTTGAAGTGCTCCGGGGTGGTCCTATTCTGTACCTTCTCCAGGGCTTCGGCCACTTTGGCGTCAAGCCGGTGGCCCTCGAGATCTATCAGAAAAATGTATTTGCCCAGGCTCTCTTTGGATGGCCTCGATTCGATCTTGGCCAGGTTTATGCCCCGGCTTGAGAACTCCATCATGATCTCTACCAGGGCGCCGGGCTTATCCTCTTTGACGGAGAAGCACAAGGAGGTCTTGTCATGTCCGGTCGGCTCGTGGTCGGCGTGGCCGAGTACTACGAAGCGAGTAGCGTTGCTTATATTGTCCTGTATGCCGTATGCTGCGATCGCCGCTCCGTACAGCTTCGCAGCCCTCCTGGCGGCTATGGCTGCAGCCCTCGGACGAGACAGCATCTCCTGGACGGCAGCGGTAGTGCTGAGTGAAGCGAACTGCTGGGCTTTGGGGTAGCATCTCTCGATGAACTTGCGGCACTGTCCCAGAGCCTGGGGATGAGAGAATATGGCCTCTATGTCATCGGTTGAACCGCCCTGTCTTACTATTAGACACTGCTCTATCGGCAACACGAGCTCACGCCGGATCATTAGACTTGACTCATGTATTAGCAGGTCGACGGTGTAAATAACCGGCCCTTCCAAACTGTTCTCTATAGGCACCACCGCCTCATCCGCTATGCCGGCAGCTACTGCTGCGACCGCTTCGGGAATGCTGTCACAGGGCACGAGTATTGCGCTAGAGTCATACAGGAGAACCGCTTGTTCCGTGAACGTCCCTTCAGGGCCAAGGAAAGAGACTCTTTTTGGGGCCCCCTCGTTCATCTTAAGTACCCAGTATGGCAGCGCGTAACGCCGCCTCGTGCTCAGCTTTGGTTACTGCGAGCACCTCATCGTCCTCGTCCAGCATCGTATCTCCGCTGGCAATCTGCGGGCCCCGGACCTTATTTACCACCAAAGAGAGCAGGCTGTCCGGTGGAAGGGAGAGGTCGCGGATCCTCTTCCCAATAGTCCGTGAGCCTCTGGGTATCTTTACCTCTACCACCTCAAGACCAAAGTTATGCAGATCCAAAAGGTGGAGTAAAGGATGGGAAGGCAGTTCTTGCTGGATATGCTCCAGGATAAGGTTCGTGGCGCTTACGGTAATATCGATGCCCATCCTTTTGAAGATAGCTTCATTCTTTGGGTTGTTGATCCTGGCAATAGTCCTTGGAACATTGAATCTGAGCTTACCTACCTGACAGATGACAAGATTGTCCTCATCGTCGCCCGTTACCGCAATGACCAGGTCTGCGCGCGCGAACCCGGCTTCATTCATCGTGGATACTTCGCAGCCATCCCCGTGGAGGATAACGCCACCCAGCTCTTCCGATATGTTCTGGCATTTCTTAGCGTCTTTTTCAATAATAAGGATCTCATGACCCTCTTCCAGTAGGGCTCTGCCCAAATAAAAGCCTACCTTCCCGCCTCCCGCTACAATTACATACATAGCAGATTCCTTCTAGCTCTCCAGGGCCTCTTTTATTACACGCGCTCCCAGCGTTGTGGGACTGACGGTCTCCAGGCCGAGGCTGTGATATACCTCTTCTCTAATAGGATCGTAGATTCTACAAACTACTTTTGGAACGTTGAAAATATGCTTGGCTATCTGAGCGGCCATTACGTTGCGGTTGTCCCCCTGGGTCACGGCCGCAAAGGCATCGATCCCGTGAATGCCCGCCCTTTTCAGCACATCCTGATCTATGCCGTTGCCGACCATGGCTCTACCTTGGAAAGTTGGAGGAAGGCGCCTGAAACTGCCTGGATCGATATCGATAACGGTT
This sequence comes from Dehalococcoidia bacterium, assembly GCA_009693005.1. GTDB lineage: Bacteria > Chloroflexota > Dehalococcoidia > SHYD01 > SHYC01 > SHYC01. The sequence goes on from SHYC01000017.1 coordinate 12,841, forward strand.
ACGTCGTGGCCTTCCGAGTCCAGCATGCTGGCAATCTGGGCTCCGACTCTGCCGCATCCCATTATTATTGCTTTCACTTATTAAGTCCTCCTCAGCCCTGGACTTCGGATGGTTCTCTGCAAACCAAAACCCTGCAGGAAGCATTCCTCAGCACGTAGGGGGCTGTTTTACCAAGGGTGAACTCGCCAAAGTGGGTCTTGTAGTCGAGCCCCAGGATAATAAGATCCACTCCTCTTTCTCTGGCCTCGTCCACTATGGCAGGACCAGCCTGTCTGGCCTGCAGCAGCTCCGTCTCCAACTTACAGTCTTGCTTTTGAGCCACGCCTTCCGCATAGTTCAAGACCTCCTCCCCCTTTTTGCTTTCCATGGGAAGGTCTGCATCCAGTGGAAGCGCTCGTTTCACCTCTATCACATATATGGCATATACCTTAGCCTTGCTTTCTCTAGCCAGCTTGGAGCCCAGCGTAATTGCTTCATCGTCTGTCCTGCCGCCGCTTACTGCAACCAGTACTTTCTTTATATCCAAGGCAATCACCCTTAATTAGGTATTATAGCAGCACCCCATCGGAACAATTATACCAGTATAGCAGATTACTCAAGTAGTTAATTCCTGTTTCATTTGAATTATCAAGGCCCTTTTTGTAGTTGTTGTGGTCCTAACGCGATTGTCGGTCCTTAGGCCTGCTACCCATACTATATCACTAGCTGCAACAAAAATCGGGACATCGTCTCTTAACTCTTTGGGCACGTGGGCATCAACCATGAACACCTGCAGCTTTTTGCTGCTCTCCATGCCATGAGGAAAAAATCTGTCTCCGGGCCGCCGGCTGCGTAAGACCAGAGGACTGCCTACACAGTCGTAGTCCAGCACAGCGCGCCACTTGTCCGGTTCGGGCCTTTCCTCATCAAAGGCTACAATCTTAGTCTCTATCCCCCATCCGGGGAGCAGGCTATCTCCCGGCACCGCGATGTTATATTCCCCTTCCAATCGCGGCAGTTCTCTGGTGGCATCCAGGTTTATTCCCAGGATAGCTACCCGATACTCCTTGGCTAAGCTGATTCCTCTGGGTAGATTTAATGAGGTCCCCGCCCTACCGGCAATCGCCTTGATGATCGCATCCAGATGTACCTCTGATATTCCGTCGGTGTCACCTACCAGGTATGAGATCGCTCTTCGTACTGCATGGACCTGGAGTACATGGGGCAGGGCTGTCATGACAGACTTCCTAATCCTTACGGCCCCGTACTGGCTCTCTGCAAGGTCATCCCATATCTTGTCCAGGTCCCAGTCTAGAAGCTGTATCTGACCTGCGGCGGCGCGCGATAGCCGCGCCAGAGCCTCTGGTATGTTGGTGTTATACCCGGCAAGCTGTGGCAATAATTTAGAGCGTACGCGGTTCCTGGTGTAGGTATCCGATAGATTGGACGCATCGAAGCGGGCATGTAGATTTAGGGCGTCGCAGTACCGTCGAGTATCCTCTCCTGTTAGCTCCAGTATCGGTCTTACCAGACGTACGTCCCGCGTCTGGATTGGATATGGCCACGGTCCTCTCGGCCCCATACCCTTGAGTCCATAAATGCCCGACCCGCGAATTATGTGCATCAGCACGGTCTCCGCCAGATCATCTTTGGTGTGGCCTACCGCTACCCATTGGGCGCCCACCGATTTTGCAGTCTCTGCGAGGAATTCGTAGCGCAATATTCGAGCAGCTTCCTCCCATGACAGCTTGTGACTTTCTTTGAACGCTCTGACATCTCGCTTCTCAATAACGCTTGGTACGTCCATTTCGGTGGCGATTTGCGCCACGAAGCTCGCGTCCATCTCGGCGTCTTCGCCTCTTAGCCCGTGGTCTAAATGGGCTATCGTCAGCTTAATCCCCATACGGTCTTTTAGAGCGTGCAGAATATGAACAAGACATAATGAGTCTGCTCCTCCCGATACGGCAACGACGCCGGACTCTCCTCGACGAATGATAGCTGATTCAGATAGAAAGCGGGCTACCCTTCGCTGAAGAGCGCCCGCTGTTTTTTTGTTCTTCCGGTTCAAGTTGGCCATTTTATCTCATAACCCATTTCTCATTTGCCCCGTGTGAGGTAGGAGAAATCCCTTTGAGACGAGGGCAAAGGCGCTAGTTGCCGAAGAGCATATCCCACCACTGGCGCCAGTAGGGCCGCGGGTCTTTAGGAGCACCAGTAGTATTCTCTGCATTTGAAGAAGTGTCGGGATTATGCAGGATGATAACAGCCTTCTCTCCCTCCCTGGTCATTCCTAACTCTTCTCTAGCGATTTTCTCTACGTAGGCGTCTGACAGCACTACCTCTTTGTATTTTGTCAAACGCTTGTGTTCTTGCTCAAGAGAGGATATCTCTCCTTTCATCTTGCCCGACTTGTCCTGCAGACTGTAGAGCTGGATAGTCCTGGTGCCAATGGAGAACATAAGATATAAGAATACGGTAAACGCAAGGACCAAATAAAAAACGTTGCCGCTTGTGAAAAAGCTTCTTTTTAGCATGGAGAACATTCTATCCTGTTTTTAGACATGGCGGGCGTGGTCCCAGAATAGCGCGGGAATCACCAATATATTTTCTCTACAGATCCAGTCCTTTTAGGAAGTCCTTTAGTCTACCCCCAAACTCTGGGTGCTTAAGCCCCAAAGCGATGTTCGCTCTGAGCAGTCCAAAAAAGTTGCCGGTGTCGTACCTGTTTCCTTCAAACTCGTAGGCATAGATAGGCTCTTTATCCAGAAGGATCTTCAGGGCGTCCGTTATCTGTATTTCTCCCTTCGCGCCAGGCGGTGTCTTGTCGATGGCGTCGAAAATACCACGAGATATGATATATCTGCCGACAATGCCGAGATCCGAAGGGGCCTCCTGAATAGACGGCTTCTCCACCAGGCCGGTGACCCTGTATACTCGCTCCTCCACCAGCTCAACCCTGACGATTCCGTAGCTGGGAATCATCTCTTTGGACACTCGCTCCACAGCAATAACGCTGCCGCCGTATTTATGTTGCACATCCAGCAATTGTTTCGTGACAGGCACCGGGTGGTCTATCACATCATCCGGAAAGAATAAGGCGAACGGCTCGTCTCCAATCGCATCTCTGGCAGAGCTGATGGCATGGCCTATTCCCAACTGTTCCTGCTGACGTACGTATGAGACGCGTCCCATTTCAGAAGGGTATCTGACCTGGGCCAGGATACCATTGTCGCCGCGTTTCTCAAGCAGCGCCTCAAGCTCAGGCGCCTTGTCAAAATAGTCCTCTATGCTATGCTTTCCTCTTGCTGTGACCACTACGATTCGCTTTAGTCCCGATGCGATAGCCTCCTCTGCGGCATATTGAATTATCGGCTTGTCTACCAGGGGAAGCATCTCTTTTGGTACGGTCTTAGTGGCTGGAAGAAGCCTTGTGCCCCAACCGGCTGCCAGAATTACAGCGGTCTTGATCATGCCCGGTTCTCCTAGAAGTGGTGCAGGAAGGATATTATCTCAAAGTTTGGTAAAGACCTACTCCTTGTGGGAGAAGAAGTACTCACTTTTGGTCCGGTAGCAAAGGCCCATGGTTCACGCGAGACAACTACCTGCCTGAGGCTATGTACTATTTGATCAACTGTCAGATAAGCTTATACCGAGGCCTCCGCCTCGTGCGGAACAAACCTGGGAAGGCTGCGCGGTCCACCTTCAATATAGCTGCATACTTTTGAGCGTCTTCCAGATGTTTCTTATCTCCGGTTACCCTGTAGGAGTTGAAACTGTCCAGCATCTTGTCTGCTATGAGCCCCATATCGAACCCCAGAACATACTTGTCGCTCATCTCGTGCAGGGCGTCCATATATATGTTGAAGTAGCGGGAAAGCTTAGCCAGAGTAGTCCGCTGGTTGGTGGCCTCGGCCAGGTCATGCTCCGACGCTCTAAGGTAGAATATCTTGCCCGACGTGGTATGGTAAGATAAGTCTACCATCGGGACATCCTGTGCCTTCATCCACCTACCGTAGCGCCGCCGCGCGCTTCGGACGCTCGCCGGGAATATACCGGTTAAGAATAATGAATAATCGCCCATCTTTCTATAGGCCTCAAATAGGTTCTGAAAATGGGTGAGGTTCCTCATCTCCTCTAAAATGTCCGAGATAAGCAGCCCGTACCTCTTGCGGTCTCTCACTACAGGAAGCATTTCTCTGGTCAACAAAAACCCCGCCATCAGTTCCGAAAGATATTCGATGACGTCAGGGTCTGTGCTGCCCCTCTCGACATACAGCGTCTTGATGATGAAAAGATCGAACAGGCTTCGCAGACCGATGTTTTTGATCTCGCCTATATCGTCGTAAATGGCACTAATCAAGTCGTCCACCTCTTTGGTGAAACTTTGATTGGCGACATTCGTGCCTCTCGTACCGCCCAGCGTTTCTTTTAGCTTAAAAATCCTTGTCTCTATCTCATGCATTAAACCACCAACCAACCAAAGTTTACCAGGCCATTACTTATACACGAATACCGTAAAGTCGCCCGTCAAGTATCCTGTCTTAACCTCAGAACGTGGAGAGATGGTGCTGCAGAAGGCGACCGTCTCATCAAGGCTTGCGGTATAGAAGCGGTCGCTGCTATACCAATCATAGTCCATACGTTCGAGCAGGTTAAAGCCTACGCCTTTTTTACAGGCGCGGTACATCGCGCATATCATATCCCGAAGAAAGCTATCATGACCGCTGATCTTGACATTGAAGGTACCCGAGGCCACCACGTAGTCAAAAGACTCCGGCGCACACTTCTCCTCAAGTATGTCCCGAACAATAAAGCAGGCTTCCGGAAACCTTTCTCTGGCCGTCTCCACCATTTTAGTTGATATGTCGTAGCCTGCATAAGTAAAGGCGCCATTTTTTTCTTTGAGGTAGCCGTAAAGGTCGCCTAAACCGCATCCTATGTCCAATACGGAACAGCCGGGGTCCAGCCCGATATCCTTAAGGACGTCGAAGCGGACCAACTGCGATCTAGCGCTGTTCCAATGAAGCGAGCGATAGTCTACTCCATATTTATCGAGTTCTGTCTCATAGAAGGAGCGCAGGTTTTCTTTGTCCTTGGCTTGCATGACTTAATTCCTATTTGACAGTTTACTGTCGTTACTCACCCACCACCAATCGCAAGGACGCCATCGATGAAGAAATAGCCGCCGATAACCAACAACAATGGCCCGCATCCCGAGAGTATGCTCTTGTATACAACCGGGGTTAGGATGCGGCGACCCGATGATATTATTGCCGCTACCAGCGAGTACCACGATAGGTCAGACAAAATATGTCCTGCATAGAAACTAACGAGTGCGGGCACTCCACCTTTAGCAGACATCACGACGTAACTCGCGCCTATCGTTGCCCACCAAACCAGCCAGCCGGGATTGGTCACGCTGGCCCACATCCCCGTGAGGACCGGACCATAGGGGGGCCACGTCTGTTCCAACATATTACCACTTAAGTTTAGGGAAGTATGCCTAATGCTTTTCACAATCCCTGCGCCCATCCATATTAGATAAGCCCCACCAACAATACTAATAGCCCCGGCTATTTCTCTGGCTTGGAATAAAACGCTGGCCCCAAAGGCCAACAGCAACACCATGAAAAGCTCGGCGATGCCATGTCCGGCTACGAGCAAAGGCCCGGCCCAAAACCCCTTCTTGGCAACCTCAGCAATATTGATCATAAGAAGAGGGCCGGGCTGCAATGCGCCTGATAGCCCAACGACGAACGAGGTGATAAAGATAACGGCTAGAAACGTTGGATCAGGCATTCAAATAATAGGAAAGAGATCTGTAGTTGATATTTATCAGACCTCCCCGCTTTTGGCGGCGACCAAAGCTATTGACAGTCTGTTGAAGGTAGGAGTATAACAATGTAATGACCTTGTCGACGTCTAGTGGAAATACCGTAATTGTCAGGATGAATATTAGTTTGGCCGGCACGAAGCCGGATAGGAAGGGCAACAGTGAGCGATACAACGTAGCTATCAACGGTACCCTAATTATATTGTAACCGATACCTCGTTCTTACATAAAACTACGGGCTGAGTTCAGACACAGCGCTCGCCCCACGGCAGTTGCTTTATCAGCAGGTCTCAATGGCGGATAGGATTGTAGCAGAGATGAAGGGAGATGACTATGCGGCACATATTTGAGAACAGGTTTTTTTATTTCCTGATAGGACTATGCAGTCTGCTCATCGCGGCGGCCTGCAGTCCATCGTCCACACAGGCGCCATCCGGCACCCAGGGTGGTAATACGCCCCCGGCTGAGGTACAACCACAAAAGGGCGGCACCCTACGAGTGATGGGCGGCGGCTATGTCTCTTACGGGACCGTGGACGCCCACCGCGCCTCCGTTGGCCCAACCGCCGGGTTCTCCGGCCAGTCCGTGAACCAGGTGGTGAAACGCAACCTCATGTCCGGCAACTACGAGATCATCCCGGAACTGGCCGAAAGCTGGCAGGTCTCCCCGGACGGCCGCTCCTACACCTTCAAGCTCAATAAGGGTGTCAAGTTCCACAATGTCCCGCCTGTCAACGGCCGGGAGTTCACCGCTGACGACGTAGAGTACATGATCAAGCGCATCAGCGCCGACCCGGCCATAGTGCCGGAGAAGTGGAGGCAGCTCTTCACGCGGCGCACCGACTTCACCGGCGTGGCCAGCATAGAGAAGCCGGACAAGTACACCGTGGTGGTGAAGATGAAGGAGCTGGACGCTGTCTTCATGCACAACATGGCTACGGTAGGCACCATCATCATCCCTAAAGAGATGATAGACGAGAACCCGGAGAAGCTGATCCAGGACAAGATCATAGGCACTGGACCGTTCATCTGTAAGGAGTACGTGCCGGATGTGCGTCAGTTCTGCGACCGGAACCCTGACTACTGGAAGAAGGACGAACGTGGTACCCAGCTACCCTACCTTGACAGGCTGGAAAAGCTGTTTTACAGCGGTGGCGATACCTCTGTGGCCATCGCGGCGTTCCTGTCCGGGCAGGTCGAGGCTTTGGGACGTAACATCGGGGGTCCACAGCTAAACGACGCCGACATCAGTACGGTCATGAAGCAGATGGGGGACAAGGCGTACATGATCTCCACCTCCAGCGGGCAGTTCGCCCATCTGAGGCTCAACGCCGCTCGCCCTCCTCTCAACGATGTAAGAATGAGGCGAGCCGTTTAGCTGGCCATAGACCGCCAGCAGATCATTGATTCCACGATACCAGGAGGGTCTGAGATCACGGGCCTGATTCCCCCTGCCCTGGCGAGCGGAGGCGCTCAGACCGTCGAAGAACTCCTGAAGATGCCTGGCTACAGGCAGCCCAAGGACCAGGACATCGCTGAGGCGAGAAGGCTGGTGAAGGAGGCCGGCTTTGAGGGGGTCACCGTGGAAATGAACACCTCCGGGGCCGACAGTGGTAGTGCTGACCTTGCGGCCCTGGTGAAAGAGCAGCTTGGCAAGGCAGGTATCAACGTTAACATAAAGCTCACCGGCAACTTCCAGGACCACGTTAACGAGATGCTGGCGGACAAGTTCCAACTCACCTACACCAACCACGGGGCCTCACCGGACCCCGACGAGTACATCTACAAGCACTTCCACACTAAGGGTGCCAGAAACTACTACAAGTTCTCTGACCCAAAGTGGGACCAGTTGGCGGATAAGCAGAGGGTTGCCGTTACCCCCGAGGAACGGAAGAAGGTGGTCAGAGAAGCCCTGGCTTACCACGCGGAGGTTGTCCCCAACGTTCCCTTAAACGCTACCCTCAACCAGGACATTTACCGCAGCTACACTCATGGCTTCGGCAAGCCGGTGCAGGCTTACGACGGCCTGATGTACTTCGACGTGTACTGGATGGATAAACACTAGCCTACATATAACGAAACATTCGTCAGTCTTAACGCTCATTTAGCAAGTTGCTCAGGTGGCGGTCCTTAGTTATAGGGAGTGTTGTAGTAAAGATGAAGGGAGATTAACAATGCAGCATAAATTAGAGAAGAGGTTTTTTTATTTCCTAATAGGACTATGCAGTCTGCTCATCGCGGTAGCTTGTGATCCATCGGCCACACAAGTGGGGTTACCCCGTTTTGACGGACAGTTTTGTTAGGAGGCGAAGGCGGGATTCTCTTCCGCCATTCTAACACGTTCGTACTCTGCTGGAGACCTATACTCCAGTGAAGAGTGAAGCCGTCGTCGGTTGTAGAAGACCTCGATGAACT
>SHYC01000001.1 GCA_009693005.1 Dehalococcoidia bacterium
AGGCTCTTGCGGTGCAGCCCGGTCACCACCTCCATCTTCGTCAGCAGCGCGCTTCGCCCCGTCCGCCGCGACTTATGATAACGCGGGCTCATAAGATTAAGGTATTTCCGTCGTTCATTCACGGTCATCTTTTCGTCAATCGGCATGTTCCCCTCAGTAACATTTTAGATGAGTGAATACGCGTATTGACTCGACAACTTTGCAGTGGTATAGCAATAATGGTACTGGGCTTAGGCGGAGCAAGGAGGTGGCAAATGGGTCTCCTTGACCTATTTAAAGGTAAGTCTAAACAGGATGAAGCTCGCTCTACCACAGTAGTAGCAGACTGCCCGCATATTATGCTCTCCCCGAGGTGGGACAACGTCGGCGATATCGGGCATGAGGACAGGGCGACTGGCTACGTCTGCAACGGCTGCACTACGGCTTTTACGGTGGAAGAGGTAGCACGGCTGCGTGCTAGTGAAAAAGAGAGGCTACAACATGAAATGGGCGTTAAGCCAGAAGTCCTATCAAGAAGATAAGGCTTCTGAGGAAAGATAATTTAGCAGATACTACAAATAAATATATTTTCGCTCCGCCTCACCGACATTAAGGAAAGCTTCAAAGGCTCTCCTTAATGTTTTAATCCCCTCAACTCTCCTCCTCAAAGAAAAACCGCGTACTGTTATGGTAATATGGCGTAGGCCAATTCGTGCTCCGGCCGAACTCCGTTCACAGGTAATCCACCGTGTTTATCGACCGCCTAGTCCTAACTAATTTTCGCAACTTCCGGACCTTAGACCTCTCTCTCACAGAGGGCCCTACTATTTTTGTAGGAGATAACGCCCAGGGTAAAAGCAACCTGTTAGAGGCGATATGCACCCTGTCCACCTCAAGGTCGCCCTGGGCCACAAGAGACATCGAGATGGTGTCCTGGGATACGTTTGGAGATGACATACCGATAACGCGGATAAAGGGAGAGGTCAAGCGAGACCATAAAAACGTAGCCCTGGAGGTTATCATAAGCGGACAAAGTAGCGGCATAACTACCTCCCAGGCCGTTGAACCAGCCACAAATAGCATCGCCATGCGGAAACATCTTAGAGTAAACAGCGTACCAAAGCGCGCCTCAGATTTTATCGGACAGGAAGCCGCGGTGGTCTTTGGCCCTCGAGAGACAGAGCTGGTATCTGACACTCCGTCGATGCGCCGCAGGTTCATAGACGTGGCGCTATCCCAGATAGACCATAGATATACCAGGGCGCTGCAAAAATATAACAAGGTCCTTGTGCAGAGAAATTCCCTGCTTAGACGAATACAGGAAGGGATGTCATCGCCTGACGAGTTGGAGTTTTGGGACAGTAGTCTGGTTTCCAGTGGAGCCGAGGTGCTGGCCGAGAGGTTAAGCGCTATGGAAAGAGTCTCCGCGATAGCGGCAGAGGTCCATCACGCCCTCACGGGGGGCACAGAACACCTAAGCGCCTGCTATCAATCTAACATATTAGGCAAAGAGACTGCTTCGGGGATAGGTCTAAGACCCGATGAGATAAGCGACTTCTTTATGAATGGCCTCATTAAGGCGAAAAGCAGGGACATAAGGCAAGGCCAGACCACCGTCGGCCCTCATCGGGATGATATCCTAGTGCTAATCGACGGCCGCCCAGCGGACCTGTATGCCTCAAGAGGGCAGCAGCGCACCGCGGCGCTGGCGCTGAAGCTTGCCGAAGCCAGGTTCATGGAGGAGCGTTTGGGAGAACAGCCGGTTCTGCTCTTGGACGACGTCTTTTCAGAGCTGGACAGCCACCGGCGTGGATACTTGATGGAAGTGGCACGGGGCCACCAGCAGGTATTGGTCACTACAACAGACCTGGACCGCCTGGGTGAGTCTGCCATCTACCTGGCAGCGAAATACATGGTCAAGAACGATGCGGTCAGCCGCATTTGATGGCTGCGTGCATTCTTATGGGCACCCTCTGAAGAACGACGGTTCCGGCGGCTCTGTATTTAGGCCATTAGATCATCAAGAAATTCCGATGCTGGTGAAACAGCTGTCACTAGCAGGTGATCCCGGGCACGAGTGCAGGCGACGTACAGTAAGTGCCGCTCCGTATTGTAGACCTCTTCAAGGTCAGAGTCGTCCGTGACCGCTTCTATCCGTTCCTGCGATGGGATTACTTCGTCATCGCAGGCCATTACAATAACCGCCCGAAATTCCAGGCCCTTGGCAAAGTGCATCGTACCTACTGACGCGTATCCGCTCGTAGTTTCCCCACTGTCATCCATTACTTTAAACGGTATTCCGGCCAGGTCCATTGCTGCACGCGCCCGCTCGAGTTCCGCAGTGGACCGCACGAACACACCGATCTCCTGGGGTTTAACACCCTCGTCCGTTCGCGCTTTTAGCCAGAGTGCGACAGCCTCGCCCTCAGCAGCGGGCGTATCGAAGACTTTGACTTCGGGCTCCGGCCCATTGAAAACGGAGACTGTGCCACGTCGCTCCTCAACGTTCCCATCGACGTCCGACAATTGCGGCCCCAGGAGCCTGTCGGCGTGCGATCTGATCTGGTGCGATGTCCGGTAGTTAATCCTCAGCGTTCGGGATCTCCCACGTACATCGATCCCTAGTGCCTTCCATGAGAACGGTTGTTGGAAGATTCGCTGCCCGAGGTCTCCGGCAAAAAAGAGGCTATCATGGCGTCTGGACCCTAGAGCAGCGAGAAAACGCAGCTGAGGGACGCTCAGGTCTTGTGCCTCATCCACAACAATAAAGTCGAAGGGCGGCTCCTTGCCGTCAGTGAAGTGAGAAGAGAGGCGGCCGAATAGATCGGAGTAAGTGCCCAACCCATGTGTTCGAATATCAGCTCGCACTTGGTCAAAAATCGACCAAAGTGCGTGTCGCTGTTGCTCCGGCAACCTGGTCTTGCGACCGAGACGCGCCACGTTTCTATAAGCCTCCCAACTATTCAGTTGCCAAGCATCGACGACATCTTCCCATTCAGTTGTAAGGAAATGGAGACTAAACTTTTGCCCTTCGAAGTTGGCCGCATCTCCCTTAAACAACTGGCGAATCACTTCAGCCGAAGCCATCTCGTGCTTGCCGAAGTTCAGCTCAAAGAGCCTTCGTGCTATGGCATTCAATGCGTACACCTCCACACGTTCGCCGATGCGCGGCTCATTGCTAATCAGGTAACGCAGTTTTGTTCGCAGGGCGTTAGCAAGAGGCTCGGAAAAGGTAGTGAGGAGGACTCGAGCATCCGGATATGTACGAGCGAGGAAGACCGCCCGGTGCAATGCTACGATGGTCTTCCCGGTTCCTGCCGAACCTGACACTCGCGTAGGGCCGGAGTACGTCCGCTCTACCGCTTCGCGCTGTGCAGGATGTAGGAAGACAGCCCATTTTTCCCAGGGGAAGTCAAGGGCTCGTTGCAACTCCTCAACATCGTGGACCATACGGAACCTTCGCTGGGAGTCAGGATGCTCGAATGGACCAACGCCAGCAGCAGCAGGAACTGCGACCTTCGGCGTGACCCCAACAGCCAGGTCTAACAAGGCTTCGGCCGCTTCTTTAGGCAGGTGGTCTGCGAGTAGAAGAATAGTATCTTCGTTGGCAAGGCGGACGTCCATCAACCATTCAGGCGGCACGCCGTAGCTCAGAAGAGCTGCTTCAGATAATCCGGCGAAAAGCGCGGGCTTCGGCGGTGCTGGCTGTTCCACCTCGACATACTTTGGGATAACAATCTCTTCAACCCGCTCTCGAATCTCCACCAGCTGTGCCGCACCGGTTTTTGGATGCGTTTCCAGCTTACGCCGGTCCGCCCACTGGTAGGCCGCATCGTGGTGACCGGCATAACAGAGTAACAGGCTGGCTTCGGTACGATGTACTATCAGTCGGAGGTCACTGCTGACGCGCACGGACCAGAAATTCTTGTCCTTAGCGTTGTCAATTCTATGGAAGTTCATTCCGGGGTTGGCCGCGTTGAGCTGTAGGTCAAAGGCAGTCGTCTTGACGGCCTTCTGTTCCTCGCCGGTCAACCTGGTAAGGCTATCGGTGAAAGTGTCCGCGATGAGAAAGTCCATCGATGGTCTACTCCACCCGGAACACCTTCATTACCTCGTCGCCGAGATGATTGATCACCTTGACCGCGATCCGTCCCGAGGCGGGCTTGTCGAAGGGCCGGGAGGTGTCGCTGTTCAGCGTGGCCCAGGCTTCCTCGTTGATTTCCGCCTTCAGGGTAGTCTTAAGCGCGCTATAGGGATCGTTTGCACCCAGGAAGTAGGCGTGGCGGACGAAGAAGCTCTCCTCGTTGTAGTCGGTGTCGATGAACCAGCAGGCGATGCCGTCCGCGCCGTCGCTGCGGACTTCGCCGGTGTTGGGGTGGAACACGTCCACGCCATTGACCTTCACCCGCACCTGACCGTCGTAAGTAGGCAAGAGCGTGATGTCCGGCTCGCCGAAGATGACAAACAGGTTGCCCTTGCCGGTGTTCTTGAGGTCACCGGCCATGTGCAGATCAGCGTTCATCCGTGCCTTGAGAACGGGGACGCGACCGAGTTTTGCGAACTCTGTAGTGTGGGCCTCGTAGTTGAAAGCGCAAGCGATTAATACGTCGAACCCGGAGTCGCCGGCTTCTCTTGCCGCCTGCACCAGGTCTGGTCGGGTGACGGTTCCGAACTCCGGGCCGATGAAGATGGCGGCGCGCTTTTCGACGCCCGCTTCGGCTTCGATGTACCTGCCTTCCGCGCAGACCAGATCGCCCGGCCAGGGGGTGAGCGAGCTAAAGGTGATCTTATCGTCCTTATGGGCCTGCTGGACACCTGAGGTCTTCAAATTCTCTAGGATCATTTGGGGAAAGGTCTGCCGCGAATCGTAGCCGGGGCCTGTTTCCGCAAGACCGTCAATCAGTTCGCCATCCTCGTCCACCCCAAGCACTCGGTGGGGCGACAGGCTCTCGACGGTGAAGGGCCCGGCCACCCGCACCTTCTTATTATCTGAGTAGGGCTTATCGTACAGGTGTTCAAACTAGGCCTTGGCGGCGATGGAGGCGTCGATCTCTTTCTGCCGGGCGCTGCGAGCGAACCACCAATCCGCATGGAGCTTCTTCGCTGATTCCGGCCACGACGGCTCGGCTTTTCTTGGAATCTCCCATTCTTCCCAGGATTTTTTCAGAGCAATGTTCAGCTTCTGTCGCAACGGGTCCAGCGTTTCCTGCCAGTTGTCCCAGATGACATCAATCTCTACGTTAGCAGTGATAGATTTCAACATAATGTGGGGGACCCGGTCGTACACGAAGCCTTGGCGCACGTTGTTGTGAACCGTCTGCGAGGAGGGTGTGTTGCGCATAATCTCTGCCTCTTTGATCTGACCTTCACGTGAATCAGCAAGCAAGTAATATGGATACCGCGCGCCCATGATACGAGCACGAGCGAGTGCCAGCGCGACACGGGAGGTATCGATAGTGATCCACCGGCGTCCCCATTGCTCTGCGACAAAAGCGGTTGTCCCTGCGCCACAGGTAGGGTCTAGAACCAAGTCCCCCGGATCAGTCGCCATCATGATGCATTTCTGTACTTGGCGGGTTGACGTTTGAACCACATATATCTTTTCATACGAGGTGCTCGCCGAACCCGAGTCGGTCCAAATGTTGCTCATAGTGGACAACGGGTTGTCCTCATGGAACGCCACTAAGTAGGGTAGCGTTCCGTGTAGGACCAGGCGATCGGCTTTGATTAGGGTGTTCATGCCATCCTGATTCGTTCGCCAGCTCTTCTTGTTCCTATGGATATGCGTTCCTTGAAGCTCAAAATCGAACATACAAGTCGGGGTGTATCCAGAGGATAGCATCCCTTGCGGAGAATACAGCTTCCACTCTCTTGGAAGAGATTCGAGATTGTCTAATTCTTCCCTAGCAAGCTTTCGGCGCTCGCCACTCGGAAGTTCAGCGTAGTCATAGCGAGATTCAGATCCCTTTGCTTTCATGTCGAATATCGGTCGGAACTTGATGCTGCCTTTGGACTTTGCATACCAGATGACGTAGTCCGTAACGTTGGCCATTCCGCCGGTTCCCAGTGGCGACAGCTTCTTTAGAGTGATTAGCGAAAAGAAGTTCTGATCACCAAAAATCTCGTCCATAAGTGCGCGGATACGATGAACGTTTTCATCACCGATCTGAACGAATATCGATCCGGATTCAGCCAGCAGATCGCGAGCGACTGTTAAGCGATCTCTTAGGTACGTCAGATAGGAGTGAACTCCATCCCGCCAGGTGTCTCGGAACGCCTTCACTTGTTCGGGCTCCCGCGTGATATGTTCGGCATTCCCATCTTTCACATCGCGGCTTGTTGTAGACCACTGGAAGTTGGAGTCAAACCTGATGCCGTAGGGCGGGTCCATATAGATACACTGCACCTTGCTGCGCAGTCCTTCCCGCTCCGCCAGGCTGGCCATAACTTGCAGGGAGTCGCCTAGGATCATGCGGTTGGACCAGTTCTGGTCGTGCTGGTAGAAGTCGGTCCTGTCAGCTCCTTCAGGCATACCGTTAAAGTCCCCAAACAAGTCTAGCTGGTCACCGTCTGCGGGCCCGCCTGCTTTGCTATGGCGCAGCAGGTCATCGATGAGCACCTTGGGATGCACCTTCTCCTGGATGTAGAGAGGTGGCGCGTGGACCACCAGATCGCTCCAGTCCTGCGCATCCTTGCCGCGCCACACAAGCTGCGGATCGAGATCGCGGTTGCGCCGCTCGTATGCCACCCGGACGGGATTCTCTTGATCCTTCTCGATAACAGACTGGTACTCCGCGGTCGGGATGTTCTTCCGCGTAGCCTCGTCGTGGACGAGGGTTTCAATGGATTTAGCGGTGTACTTTCTCGCTCTGGCTTTAGGACTACTAGCCATACCTGTCCCTCTTAAGCCACCGGCTGCGCTGCGACGGCTTCGATGATCTTATTGAACTCGCCTTCCACCTTGGCCTCGAAATCGGCCTCGATCTGATAGACTTCGGTTAACTCGGCGAAGGCCCAACGGCCCTGGGCGCCCAGATGGTTCACACCTGGTACCCAGTAGGTATCCATGGTAGCCTTCTTCTCCTTCGCATCTTCCCGGCGATAGCCCTTGATTTCAACAATCAGGTGCAGGAGGTCGTCATCACCGTG
The DNA here is from genome assembly GCA_009693005.1 of Dehalococcoidia bacterium. Lineage (GTDB taxonomy): Bacteria > Chloroflexota > Dehalococcoidia > SHYD01 > SHYC01 > SHYC01. The sequence goes on from SHYC01000001.1 coordinate 7,129, forward strand.
ACCGTCATCCACCAGCACGATGAAATCGGGAAGATACTTGCGCGTCTCTGAGCCAAAGCGATACGGAACCTCTAGTCCGAGCCCTTGATTCTTCACGTAGGCTCTAACACGGGGATGGGCCTCAGCGACCCGGCAGAATTCGGCTTCCCAATCGCTGTCCAGGACGACCCAGTTGAGATGGCAGCGCCGCGGATCGGTCTGCCAACGGCGCTTCTTCGATGTGTTGAAGTTGACGTGCATTGTAGAGCCAACGGGATTGTAAGGGTCGGGGAGTGCTTTGATGGGGCGTTCGCCCACCAACGCTCGGGTGATGCCAGCGGTGATCCGTTCGCAGGCTATGTCGGCCAATTCCTGGTACATGAGCTGGGCGGGGTAGCTGCCTCCTTTGCAGAGGAGGCAGCTGTCTAGCCAGTCTTTGGTGATGCGTTTTAGCTGACCGAACAAGTGGAGCTTGGGTTCTTCTCCAGGGTCGCGCCATTTGGTGTAGAGCAAGCGCTTGGTAACGTGGAAGAGCAGTGTAGAAGGCCGCATGTCTTCAAGGTGTTCCAGATTCAGATCAACTTCTTCTCCGATGATACCAGCGTTCCTAGTGATGGATGGGCCAACAAGATCAGGAGTGAGTTCCAAGATTGAGTCAGCGTTGAACTCGGCTCTCAGACGCTCCTCCGGCAATTCCACGCGATAGCCTTCAACGCGCGGGAAGCGGATTTCGAGTGCATCACGCTCGGGCCGGACAGCCCTGACCTGAATAGTCTGGCGGGGCGGCTGCGGCGGCGCAACAACGGGTTTGGCCGTAAAGTCAAACGGGATGCCCAGCACGTCCGCATATTCAACGTTGAAGAGACCTTCATCCGGACCTTCCTCGATCAAGTCGTAAGACTGGCGCCGCAAGGCCCGGCCAATGACTTGTTCGCAGAGAAGCTGGGTCCCGAAGGCGCGTACTCCCAACACGTGGGTGACGGTGTTAGTATCCCAACCTTCGGTGAGCATGGAGACCGATACTACGCAGCGGATAGATTCGCCCAACCGATCGGGCTTGCCGACGGTGTTCATGACCTCCCGCAGTAGGTCATTGTCTGTGATATTATCGGCCTGCCGCGGATCGCCGGTTCGTTCTACGATCTCACGGCGGAACCGTTCTATCTCATCGGCTGCCATGGCGCGGAAGTTATCGTCCAGCGCTTCGCCGGATTCGAGCTGCGCGCTATCTATCAGCAGCGTATTCGGTCGGGCGAAGGGGTTGCCGTACTCATCGAAGTTGCGGAACAGCTCAAGCCGGCCATTTACCAGGGTGGTTGAAGCATCTTCGTTCTGCCGGGTGAAGCCCGAAACGTAATCGTAAACTAGCTTGGATATGGAGGTATTCTGACAAACTATTATGAAGCAAGGCGGGACAATAATACCGCTCGCCTGCCATAGGTCAAATGTCTTCCTATAATGCCCATAGAGCGCTTCCAAAGCTGTCTGGAGCTCAACGGGCAGGCCTGAGCGGGTCAAGCGGCCCTGAGTTGATGCGGTTCTTCTTTGGCATCCGGGTCCGAATATGCTCCCACAGATTGCGGAATCGGGGCATTTGTCCACCGGGAATATTATCGGCTATGGGGACCCGCGGCAGTTTGACGATGCCGCACTCAATTGCGTCCATCAATGAAAAATCGCTCATCGTCCAGGGGAACAGCGTCCCTTCTGCGTAACCGGAACCCCGCAAGAAGAAAGGAGTGGCTGATAGGTCGATGACATGAGCGATTCCCAGCTTGCGGTTAACCATCTCTAATCCCGAAAGCCAAAGACGGGCGGCCTTGTTGTTCTCTTCAGCCTCCTTCTTGTCCTCGCCTTTCAGAATTTCCACCTCTTCGGCTCCGGGCTTCGCTCGATAGCAATGGTGCGCTTCATCGTTTATCACAAGGATGTTCTTTATACCCATTAGCTCGGGCATGACTCGCTGGATCATCTGCCCTTCGGTCTCTAACGTGTTGAGCGCGTCTCCACGGCCCTGGAGCAGGGAACGACCGCCTCGGGAAAGTTCCATGCGGTCGCGGAGTCGGAAAGCATGGTAGTTCGTGATGACGATCTTGGCTTTGTCCAGATCGCTCAGCATGTCGTTTGGCACCAGCTGCAGGGTTCGATAGTAGCTGTCCGGATCGTTGGGCTTGAGCACCCGCAGGCGGTCTCGAATCGTCAGGCCTGGGGTCACCATAAGGAAACCACGGGTGAACTTACTGCTGTTAGGCCGACGGACTGCGTTAATAGTCTGCCAGGCGATCATCATCGCCATAACCGCTGTTTTGCCGGAACCAGTGGCCATTTTCAACGCGATACGCAGCAAACCAGGGTTTGCGTCGTTGCTTGCGTTTGCGATGTGGTCAAGGAAAATGCGCCCGTCACGGCCGAGGTCCGGCGCAACTTCAGTCAGCCAAATGGCCGTTTCAACAGCTTCCACCTGGCAAAAGAAGGGCCGAAAGCTGTTGAACGAATATTGCCGCCAGTGCTGAAGCAAACGAGCGGTTTCCGGCGTGACGTGCCAGTCATTAGGATTGGGTATCGTACGCCATTGGTCTACCCGGCGGCGCACCTCGTTAATGATTGCGGTGGCCTGATATTGCTGTTCAGCTGTGGAGAGACCTTTGCCTTCATCAAAAACGAATTGCGGCTGGTTTGCCGCAGTCCTGCGCTTTCGAGGTAGAGGAATCGGCGTGATGAACTCCGCAATGCGGCGACTTTCTGCCATCTTGCCAGTTGGTTGTCCTTCCGTGTCGAGTTCCCAATGACGGGAAGGATACGTGTACGGCGCGTTGATGATTGGATGGTCGAAGAACTGGTCACTCATGCTTCACCGTTTTCGGTCGGGCCCAATCGCCTCTCACAATCACTATTGCAATATCGTGGCTCCGGTCGACGTGACTTAATGTCCCACAAATAGAACATGGAGATGACTTCATTATAACGGAGAATCGCCCTGAACAAGACCACAGCCCTCTTGCCAAATTCTACAGCAAGCAAGTGGGATCAGGCAATGTACGTCTTCCTCGCCGAGAAGCGGCGGCGCTCCGGCTCCGACCGTACCGTACAAGGCTACAGGGGTTCATGCGCATCGCCGCATCCAATATAATGGAGCGCCATTTGACTGATGGTGAGGAGCGTAATTGAACGCATATATGTGATCATACACTATGCTCTTGCCGCTGCCCTGGTTGTGCCAGATGATGCCACCTTTCTTCTCTTCGAACAGCTGGTTGTCTTCCCACACCAATACTCATGACTCATCCCTTGGTCTGAAGCCAAGTCTACGCCTCGGTTGCGTTGGCGGCACCATCAGTTGGCGGATCGCGTCGAAGACTGCCTTAAACTGCTCGTCGTAGCGCTCCTCTATCTCGTCGAGCCGGCGCGCTAGGTCTCGGTTAGACGCCAGCATCTCGCGCAGACGCACGAAAGCGCGCATGATCTCAATGTTGACCTGCACTGCGCGCTGGCTGCGCAGGACGCTGGAGAGCATTGATACGCCTTGCTCAGTGAAGGCGTAAGGCGGGTACCGGCGTCCGCCCCGGCCTGGGTTGTTTGAGGTCACAAATTGTGACCTCAAACGGTCAAACTCCTCTTTGGTGAGCCGAAACATGAAGTCCTCTGGGAATCGCGCTTTGTTGCGCCCAACAGCCTGTACCAAGACCTTCGTCTCGACACCGTACAACTCCGCGAGGTCGGAGTCCAGCATCACCTTCTCGCCGCGGATAAGAAGAATCGAGCGCTCTATGCGCTCTGCCGGTACGAGACTTCGGTTATCTGCCAACGCCCAACTCCTGGAGGTTGCTTCGGATGGCTGGATATAGTACCGTCACGATGTTAGCTCCACTCCCCGCTGCTTAAAGTCGCGCAGCGCGCCGGCGTTCACGGTCGCTCATAGACTGTGACGCCTTCGCTTAATGCCGGCTTCAATATGGTACCGGGGAGATCGCCGCGGCGGGTAATCTCCTCAGGCGTGGTTACGATCACATCTTTTGGGGCTGGCATGTCAGCGAGGGCGCGCAGCATGGCGAGGGTCATCTGCATGCGATCTGTGCCGTCCGGCATGACCACCAGGAGATCGTAGTCGCTGTCCCATCGCACGTCTCCGCGAGCGCGCAAGCCAAACAGTATTATACGAATGGGCTGAAAACCCTCTACCAGACGCTGTACCATGATAGAGAGAACATCGGTGGTTGTCATCTTATTCCTCCAAATTAAAGCGCATGCGTACAGTTGCCAGTTGGTCGGCTCTAATAAGATATTCTCCATCACATCACCGCCCATCGACGGGATTCACCATTGCGCAACATCGTGTTGCCCATCGACTTGACTTAAGCGTCCGTGAATGGAATATGGTGATGACTTAATTAGTAAGGAGAATCACCGTGAACAAGACCACAGCCCTCTTGCCAAAGTCTACAGCAGACAGGTGGGATCAGACAATGTATGCGTTTCTCGCCGAGAAGCAGCGGCGCTCCGGGTCGGACCGCACCGTGCAAGGGTACTCCGGAATGCTGCGCTATATCCTTGGGACCATGGGCAGGACTCCCGACAAGATCTCGTCTCTCCACGGGTTTGATTGATTGATTTTCCTGTATACTCACTCCGTTCAGAATGAAGTTACAACTACGATAAGCCCAACACCCGCACTGCACCCTCTACCGCAGTTACCACCGGGGCCGGATAGACGCCAATCAGGATAACTGCCGCTAACAGCACGATCAAAGTCCCAACGGTCAGCGCAGGCATAGGAAGCCTGCTCATATCCTGCGGCTGGGATATATACATCTGCCTGACCACCTGTATGTAATAGTAAAGAGAGATGAGGCTGTTTGTCACGGCTATAGCCACCAGCCATAGAAGGCCGCTATTGGCAGCGGCGGTGAACAGATAGAATTTGGTGACAAAACCAGCGAAAAACGGCAGCCCGGCCAGTGAAAATAGGGCAATGGTCATAGACAACGCCAAAAATGGCGCTCTTTCTGCAAGGCCCGCGTAATCACTAATTTCGTCCTTCCCGGTAAGATTAAAGTAAGCCGTAGCGCACATGAAAGCCACGAGATTGCTAGCGCCGTAGCCTGCCACATGAAGAAGTACCGCGCTTGCGGTGAAAGAGTTTAGCGCCACAAGCCCAATCAATAGATAGCCTACCTGGGATATACTTGAGTAGGCCAACAGTCTCATCATATTGTGCTGCTGTATGGCTACCAGATTTCCTATGGTCATCGACACTACCGCGATAACTGCCACAACAATACCCCACTCCGCCGCAACAGGAGCGAGAGCGCCGGAGAAAAATCTCAGTAACAGCGCGAAGCCTGCGGCCTTCGAGGCTACGGATATGAGGGCGGTTACGGGTATCGGAGCGCCCTCGTAGACGTCTGGAGTCCACATGTGGAAGGGGACCGCAGCCACTTTGAAACCCAGGCCGGCAGTTATAAGGACCAGCGCCATAACAAGCCCGCCACTCAGTCCATTGGTCGTTATTAATGTCTCCAACGCCTGCGCAATTCCCACGTAAGAAGTTGTCCCGGCAATGCCGTATAAAAAGCTGAAGCCATACAGCAGCAGCGCCGAGGCAAACGCGCTGAGGATTATATACTTAAGGCCAGCCTCGTTGGACTTAGGATTGTCTCGAGCGTATGAAACCAGCACGTAAAGACAAAAGTTCAACAGCTCCAGCGATATATACGCGGTGATTATCTCTCCGGCCTCGGCCATCCCGATCATTGCCAGAGTAGCGAATAGGATTAGGCTATAATACTCACCCGGATACCTAAGCCTCTGGTGAACAAAGTCCACAGACATCAATACCACGCTAAGTGACATAAGCGGGAACAGGATACGAAAGAAGGTAGTGTAGTCGTCTACAATGACCATGCCATTGTAGAGGAAGCCCTGTATATCAGAGCCAGACACAGAGATAACTACAGCCAGGACCAATACCAAAGCGGTAATGGCGGCAAGAGCCCTCTTGCTTTCCCGCGGCAGGAAGAGGTCACCCACCAGCACAACAAATGCTGAGATAGCCAAAAAGAGCTCCGGAGTGATGAGAGATAGATTAATCATCCTGCGCCTGCTGCAAGGCCGATTCTTAGGATAAGAGGCGCGACGCCGCTGTTAATAACGGCCATCACGGGGCTGGGGTAAAGTCCAATAAAGAGCAAAGTAAAGACCAGGATAGCCATTCCGATTCCCTGTATCAGTGGGGCATCCTGCATCTGCGACCAGCGTTCATTCAGAGGACCAAAAAATACCGTTGCTATAAGCCTCAGGATATATACCGCAGTTATCGCAGCGCCTATCACTCCCAAGACGCCAAAGACAGGATATTTCTCGAACGTAGCAACGAATATCAGGAACTCGGCCACAAAGCCGCTGAAGCCGGGCAAGCCCAAAGAGGTAAGCCCGGCTACAGCAAAAAAAGCGGCTACCACACCCATACGCCTGGCCAGGCCACCAAACACAGCTATCTCCCTGGTATGGGCCTGGTCATAGATGACGCCGACCGCGGCGAAAAAGAGGGCCGTCATGATGCCGTGGGAAAACATCTGGAGGACTGCGGCGCTGAGGCCGATGGGCAAAAGAGTAGCCATCCCCATTAACACATATCCCATGTGGCTGACGCTGGAATACCCGATAACGTATTTCAGGTCCTTCTGCCCCAACGCTGAGATCGCGCCATATATCACGTTGACAGTGGCCAGGACTATCAGCAGAGGCATCCAGGTGACAGCGCCCTGGGGCAGGAGGAGTATCCCAACCCGTATTATTCCATAAGCCCCAAGTTTCATTAGAACGCCGGCGTGCAGCATGCTTACCGCCGTAGGTGCAGCCACGTGACCATCCGGCGACCAGGTGTGGAAGGGCCAGAGGCCGGCAAGGACCCCAAAGCCTATTAAGATCAGCGGAAAGAAGAAATTCTGAAATTCCGTGGGGAAGGACACTTCTTGAAGGATAAGGATATCGAAGCTGCCGGTACCGGATTGAACGTACATAGCTAAGAGCGCCAGCCATACAGGGACGCTTCCGGCTACCAAGTATATAGTAAGCTTAAGGGCGCCGTACTCCTTGGTGCGTGCGAAGTTTCCAAAGTCACTGCTGCTGCCCCATATTCCTATGAGAGGATACATAGGGATGACGGCAAGCTCATAAAAGAAGAAGAAGAAGAAAAGGTCTAAAGACTCAAATGTGCCATATACGCCCGCAACGAGGAAAAACAGAAGAATGAAATAGTCCTTCGCGCGATAGCTCGTCTTCCAGGAGATCAGGACGGCAGAAAAGATGACTATCCCGGTAAGGAGCACCATAGGAGAGGAGATGCCATCTACGCCGAGGTGTAGGGAGACTCCAAGCTGAGGCAGCCACTTGTAACGCTCTTCCAGTTGGTAACCGGGCAGCGAGGGGTTAAAGATCAGGAACTGATACAACGACAGAGCCAGGCTGCAAAACGCGGTCAGTAGAGCCGTCCGCTTAATAGCTCGGTCCCAGGTGGATGGCATAGCCATTATCGCCAATGCGCCAAGGACGGGCAAGAAAATGGTTAGAGAGAGGATAGGCACCCTTTGGTTTCAAGACCTCCTGGCTACCAGCCGTTCAGGGATGACTGTCACTCGTAGTGTCTCCAAAGGCACCTCGCCCCGGCGAGAGGCTCTCGAACTACAGAATTTTGGCACCCAATAACGGACACTATCACAGACAGAGCTATAATGTCAAAAAGTTTACGCTCTACAACTATGCTGTTTATTCCTAAAACTGCGGTGAGGAATTTGTAGTATAATACACGGCTGTCGTCACGTTTTTAGATACGATCTCTAAGCACGATATTAATCACATAATAAGTTGGCTGAACCAGATGCAAAGACACTTTTCAATTCTCTCTACTGAATTCGAGCGAGGTCCATCTCTTAATAATACCGGGGTCCTGCCTTACCAACGGCTTAAGGAATTCGTTGGGGCAGGCTACATACGGGCGTCCGAACCCATCACCGAAGAGCAGCTCCAGCCCGCCAGCCTGGACCTAAGGCTGGGCACGGTTGGATACCAACTGCGCGCCAGCTTTTTACCGGGCAAATCGTCCACTGTTGAAAGTAAGCTTGAAGAGTTGGCGATACAGAAGCTTGACCTCACAACGCCAACTCTCCTGCAAAAGGGCGGGATATACCTCTTCAATTTACTTGAGGAGTTGAACCTGCCTGATAGAGTGTCGGGCAAGGCCAATCCTAAAAGCACTACAGGAAGACTCGACGTCTTCTCACGGCTTATCACGGACCATACTGATGAGTTCGAGCGCGTCGGGCCGGGATATAAAGGCGGACTGTACGCAGAAGTCGCTCCCAGGAGCTTCAACATAATCGTGCAGGCGGGAGACCGTCTGAACCAATTGCGCCTAATACAAGGTAATATCGCCCCAACCGACGCAAATATAGACGCTCTCCAGGACCGAGCGACATTGGTGTACCTGCCGGATGGCACCCCCATACAGGCAGATTTATTTGACCGACGGCTCCCAACTCTCAGGGACGAAAAGGGCCGTTTCAAGGATCAGCAGGAAGATATATCTAACTTCCAACTTAGGCTTACCGTAGATTTAGGAAGCACCGGTAACGATAAAATAGTTGGGTTCAAGGCGGTCTATAATGCTCCGCCTATAGAGCTGAATAAAGTTGACTACTACGATCCGCGGGATTTCTGGGAGCCGCTCTTCAGCCCGCAGAAGCGACAGATCATACTAAATCCCGGTGACTTCTATTTATTGTGGTCCAGACAGAAGGTCAGCATTCGTAATGATTATGCGGCGGAAATGGTAGCATACGATCCCTCAATCGGCGAGTTGCGCATCCATTATGCCGGCTTCTTCGATCCTGGCTTCGGATACGGCCTTGGAGAAGTACAAGGAACGCGCGCCGTACTGGAAGTCCGCTCACACGATGTCCCCTTCTTACTCCAGGATGAGCAGCGTGTAGGTAGTCTAATATACGAAAAACTTCTCGCTACTCCAGAGAAAGTCTACGGAGTCAATGCTGGTTCATCCTACCAGCACCAGACCATGGGACTGAGCAAACAGTTCAAAAGCTGGCAAATCTGACTTATCGGACAGATTAGAGTTTTGGGTAGGCGCATGAAGAGAATTGCCATAATCGGTTCGGGAGGCTCCGGGAAATCGACCCTTGCCAGACAGCTTGGAGCCATTCTCAGCTTAGAAGTTACCCACCTGGACTCTATCTTTTGGCGCCCAGGCTGGACAAAGACCCCTCTTGAGGAATGGACAACGATACAGCAAGAGCTTGTCCAAAAAGAGACTTGGATTATGGACGGGAATTTTGGCGGAACCCAACATATCCGGCTCGAAGCGGCGGATACCGTGATTTTCCTGGACCTCCCCCGCCATACATGCTTATGGCGCATCATCAAAAGATGGTATCAATACGCAGGCAGGTCCAGACCAGACCTGGCGCCAGGATGCCCGGAGAAGCTAGGCTTATCTTTCCTTGCCTGGATCTGGAATTATCGTAGGCGCAGCCGGCCTTCAATCTTGGAGAGACTCAAAAGATATGCTCAAGGAAGAAGAATAGTGGTCATCGGACATCCGCGCGAAGTCCGGCAATTCTTAAATGAGGCAGAGCTCGAGAAGGCAGCATCCAGCGCTCAGATTGCGCCGAAACCCTCGTGAATGATATAATCTAGCTTGTCAACTCTAATGGGCTCGTAGCTCAGCGGCAGAGCGGCCGGCTCATAACCGGTTGGTCGTAGGTTCGAATCCTGCCGAGCCCATACACGCCATAAACGCGAACAGGGGCGGATATTGCGGGTGCGGTTCTACCGAGACGATGCCTAGCCTCTAACTCACCGGTCTTCGCAGCATCAATCATCCTCTGAAATGCGAGAATCCCCTCCCTCGCAATTTGACCATGAACAATCTGTTGTCCACGCTGACATAGCCAGCGTCATCATGTTCCAATAGCGATGCTTCAAGCAGAGTTATGATCAAACCCTTAAAGAACTCGATATCGGCCTCGCTGGGCGGTCAAAAAAGGCAGGTATTTCGGGTCATGGGCTGGCTACCACAGGCTCTATCTACCTCCTGCTATTCCTGCCCTCGCCGTGTGAGCCAGCGCAATACCAGCAATAGCGCGATGAGGAGCAGAAGCAAAGGGACAGGCCAACATATCCTGTTGGCGGTGCTTGGAAAGCCCGTCGGACCAGCAGCAGGACTGGCTGATACGGGCACCTCTGACGGCGTCAGGGTCAGAGACGGGATACCCGTGGCTTCAGGCGCAGGTGCCGGACTCTCAGCCGGATTGGGTGCAGTATCAGGCGACGGCTCCGGCTTCGGAGTCGCAGCCGGAGGGGCTGTCGCTTCAGGCGAGGGCGTCGGAGTCGGCATGACGTCAGGCGTAGCCTCGGGCGTCGGAGTGGCGGGAATGACCCCCCCGTGCCCTCGGCCAGCAGCCGGAGGCGGTGGCGCATTCAAGGAGTTGGTGTAGGTGCATTCCAGTGAGCCGTTGTCCGGCACCGCGACTACAACATTGGTTCCGGTCGTTGGTACCAGGCCGTTCTGGTCCGCACAGACCAGACTCACGTACCCCCAGTTCGGATTCGCCGGGTTTGGATTGTCTCCCCCTACCGTCACCGTCGTTAGAAAGCCCGGCGCGGTCTGGAAGACGATTGCTCCTGTGCTCCCGCTTCCTCCCACTGTGGTTACGCTCGGACTCCCGTCTTCATCCGGCATCCCCGTCCCTGAAGTCGTGGTGCTGTAGCTGTAATCGAAGGTTCCGTCCCCACCCACTGTTACCTTGTTTATGGTCAAGGTCCCTGCCCCCTGCGCTACGCCGAGTATGTTGGTGATCGTGCATACAACTTCAGCTCCCACGCTTAGCTCCAACGTGGCGTGGCCGTTACCATCCTGTCCTCCCGTGAACCCTGTTCCCGTGCACTCTACGTCTCCGCTGTAGTCATTCTCTGTAAGACCGCTGCTCCCCAGATTCCCACTCACCGTTTCACTAATCACTACCGTCCCTGCCATAACTTCCTGAACCCCAGTGCTCCCATCTACACCCAGGTTCGATGCCGGTACGTTTTCGTCCAGTACCTCCGAGCCTCTCTGTACTCCGTCAATCATCAGCTTGAAGCTCCCAGGGTCCTTGGTCACGAACGGCGGCGTGACCACAACCTTATTCACCGTCAGCTTCGGCGCTATGTCATCGCTGTTAATAGTGCAGGTCTTGCTCTCCCCCAGCACCAGGGTTACCGACCCACCACAGTCAAAACTCCCCGCAGCATAGCCCGCCGGCCCTGTGCTTTCACTAAGTATGTAAGTCCCAGCCTCCACGTCCAGCTCGAAGCCGCCGGCTCCGGAGTACTCAACCGTCCCATCCGCCGTCAGAGTCCAGTCCGTCGCTAATGCCGTGCCACCGTTATCGTTGGTCACTGTCTTGACCAGATTCAGACGCGCAGCGCCAACGGTCAACATGGCGGAGACCGCTGCCGCACTCTCACCAATGCTCGTCTTCAACGCGCCTGCCGCCAGGATATTTGTATATACTCCAGCGAGGGGCGCAGCCACATCGACCGTCACCGTACATCTCCCGGGTACTCCCGCGCTGCCTGCAAGAATTGACCCTCCGGTTAACGTCACCGTCCCTCCACCCGAACTGGCGCTCACCACTCCAGCGCCACAGGTCGTGGCCGCGTTCGTAGTCCCCGCGATAACTACCCCGGCGGGCAACGTGTCGACTAGCGGTGCAGTTAAAGGCGCGGCTGTAGGGTTGGGATTGCTCAATGCGATGCTCACGGTCGATATCCCACCTGCAGCAATTTTGGCCGGGCTGAACCCCTTGGCGAGTGTTGGAAGCACCGGAGGCGGTGGGATGCTGTTAGTGAACGTACAGGTAGTTACCCTACCATACTCAACAGTAATATCGCTTACGTTACTGCCGTTCCGGATGCCGGTCGCCTTGCCGCGCTCAAGCCCACACTCAACGGAGTCGAGCTGCCAGCCCGCGGGCACTATCTCGGCAACCGAGATGTTCGTCCCTGCCGTAGCCAAAAAAGCGCCGGTGGTTCCGGCTCCGGTAATTCTCTTGTGGATCGTGCCCGGCTCGACGGTGAAGTTGAAGAGCTGTGAAGTCCCATCCGGAACGACCTTCCTGATGTTGAGGAAGCCAGTGCCGGCGGCCATAAAGCAGTCAAACGGGTTGTTGTTGCCGACGTTACCCGCCGACGGGTAAGCGCACACGTTGACGAGCGTAGGGCTGGGATCCTGAATGGCAGGGTACTTCGTGCCCAAATCGGCGGCCAAAGATTGTAGATAGGCGTTGGTGATGTTGATATGCAGGGTCGAGTCGCTAGGATAAAAGTCGCCCGCTGGGAACGGGTCGTTGTCCGTGACCAGGTTCCCATTCGGGCTCGCAACGAGCAAGTTCAATGTCCCCGACGTAACATCCGTACCGCGACTGTACGGCTGCGGAGCGCTCGGCTGACCGCATCTGTCATCAAGCTTGTCATCGCATCGGAACACGAACGGCGACCCTCCGGTCGTCCAACCTTTCGGAACGCTACCGGGGACCTTGGTGGTCTGCGCTATCACCGGGTTTTGTGAAGTCCAGCTCGCCGCATTCTCGATCTGGCCGCACACCACGACGTCGATTTTGCCGTTGCCGTTAAAATCAAACAGAGCGCACGCGTCACCGGTCTGGCCCGCGAAGTCGACCGAGTCCCAGCTCCAGAACAGCTTGAAGAGGCTTAGAGATGTGTCGTCCCGACCCATCCGGGTCAGGTCGACCTGGCCATTCACGTCATTGGCACCCGAGGTGTCGATAAGCGTGAAGAACCCGCTTGGGATCGTGATGGCGGGTGGAGCGGCGATTGCTATTTGTTTTGCGGCAAACGTGCCTAACAGCGCCATGATGCTCAACACCAGGAGCCCCAGTGCGCGTGGAAAACGATAACTTTTTAGATTCTTCATGATAGTGAGTGCGGGTCCGTAATATTTTCAGAATTATTGGGGATACACGATCCTGCACACTACTGCGCAGGTCACCAATCTACCCGAGAGCGTTTAGTAACATCTCTTAATAAGCGTATATCTGATAAAGCATCGCTGTCAGTGAGATTGATCATATGTGACCTATCGGCGCTGTCATTTTCATAGACCATCAACACCGACGCACTTTGATATTGACAATAATCGGCGTAAAACTTACTATGTACGAAACCCTCGCAATAGGCGCCGGATTACACTTTCTGCGCACTTTCACCAACTGCAGCGCGACCCCTTAAGGGGCTTGGGAAGGGAGACGGGGAATCATATAGACAGCTTGGCTACATGGCTAATCCACTTGCAAACACTCTATTGTTTATAATACCCAATTGGAGGATACGTCTATGGCAGACGGAGCGCTTTCGGGCATAAAAGTCCTGGACCTGACCCACTACATCGCCGGGCCATTTTGCACCAAGTTTTTTTCGGACTTCGGGGCTGACGTATTGAAGGTGGAAAGACCCGGAACGGGAGATGGGGCAAGACGTACCGGCCCATTTTTTCATGACGAGCCTCACCATGAGAAAAGCGCCCTCTTTCTCTTTTTGAATACCAATAAGAAGAGCATGACGCTAAACCTAAAGACCGAGGCTGGCGCAACTATCATAAAGGAGATGGTCAAAGAGGCCGATGTCCTGGTAGAGAACTTTCGTCCAGGATTCATGGACAGCGTTGGACTGGGATACGACGTGCTGGAGAAGATTAATCCCAGACTGGTGATGACCTCGATATCCAACTTCGGCCAGACCGGACCGTATCGCGACTACAAGGCCACGGATATGGTTGAATACGCTCTCAGCGGACTTATGTATGTAATAGGAGATTACGACAGAGAGCCTCTTCGACAGGGCGGCACTCCTGCGCAATACACGACCGGGGAGACCGCGGCTATCTCCACCTTCATGGCGCTCTCCTTTCAGGAGGAGACCGGGGGGGGTGACCACCTCGACATATCCATTCTCGACTCCATGGTCGCTCCCCAGTTTACCGCCTTGACACCCTACATATTCTCAGGCGGAGTGATGAGACGGCAACCCAAGATCGGTGGGAAATTTAACGGGAACAACGCGATGGCTACCCAGAACGGTTACGTTATCCCTGTGGTCATGGGAAATATGGAATGGACCATGTTCGCGCTCTCCGTCGACCTGCTTGATGAGCTTGATAATGAGAAGTTTGACACTCCGGCGGCCCGGGTAGAGAACTCGGCAGAGCTGGATGAAATATTGTTGAAGCAGTTCCAAAACAAAACAAAAGAGGAGCTATTTCATGAGACGCAGTCCTACGGTTCGGCCTTTGGCCTGGTGATGAGCAGCGAAGACCTGGTCAATTGTCCTCATCTGAACGAACGGGGTTTTTTCGTAGAGATAGACCACCCTGCGACTGGCCCTCTTACTTATCCCGGGGCGCCCTTTAAGCTCAGCGATACCCCCTGGGCCGCCGGACGTGCGCCTCTTCTGGGAGAGCATAACAAGGAGGTATTTGTCGACAAGCTGGGATATTCCCTTGAGGACATGGACAGACTTAGCGAAGCAGGAATAATTTAGGAGCTGGACATGGCAACGAAGTTACCGCTAGAAGGAATCAGAGTGCTGGACGCCTCCATCGTGTATGCCGGCCCCTACGCCGGGATGCTCTTGGGCGCTATGGGCGCGGAGGTGATTAAGATCGAGGCCATTCAGCGTCCTGACCAGGTCCGCGGGGCCGGCCTGGGACTTGGCGTTCCGGACAATAAGCCGGAAGGCAATTTCTGGAACCAGGGCGCTATCATTAATGCGACAAACAGGAACAAGAAAGACCTCACGTTAGACCTCACCAATCCGAGGGGGATAGAGCTGTTCAAGGAGTTAGTCAAGGTAAGCGACATATTCTTGCAAAACTTTACTCCAAGGGTAGTGAAAAACTTTGGGCTGACCTATGACGTGCTAAGCGCCATCAATCCATCCCTTATCATGCTCTCCTCCTGCGGCTACGGTGCCACTGGCCCCTACTCCGACTACCGGGCCATGGGTATGAGCATGGAGGGCGCGATAGGTCTACTATATATTACCGGTTACGAAAACGGCCAGCCGTCAAGGGCAAGAGTGGCCTTTACGGACTTCCAGGCCGCTCGCTACAACACTCTTGCGATGCTGATTGCTTTACAGCACCGCCGAAAGACCGGCAGAGGCCAGCACATAGACATGGCGCAGTACGAGGCCGGCACATGGTGGATAGGCCCAGCCATCCTGGACTACACAATGAATGGACGCGTCCAGGACCGAACGGGCAACAAGCATCCCTTCATGGCCCCTCACGGCTGCTACAGATGTAGAGGAAGCGACAACTGGGTTACTATAGCTGTAGGCTCAGATGATGAATGGAAGGCGTTATGTGAAACGTTTGAGCAGCCGGCCCTGGCGAATGACCCGCGCTTTGCAGATTCCCTCAGCCGCCTCAAGCATCAGGACGAGTTGGACGCGATAATAAACGAATGGACATCGCCGCGTGACCAAAACGAGGTGATGAATCTGCTTCAGAGTAAGGGTGTAGCCGCCGGAGCGGTGCTCAATGCCAAGGGAGTCCTGTCAGACCCGCATCTCAAAGCGAGGAACATGTGGGAGAAGGTAACTCACCGACCGGAGGCTACAAACGTCGGTACCAGGATATTCCCCAGAATGCCCTGGGTCAGCAAGAAGATCGATTTCCCGCCATCTACGCCAGCTCCTGTCCTCGGCCAGGACAATTACGAGATACTCAACGGAATTCTGGGCCTAACCGATGACCAAATAAATCAGCTGGAGTCAGACGCGGTCATCGGGACTGTCCCCCCAGACGCGATTGCGCCTCGAGTTGCTCCTGTCGAGCTAATGATACAGCAGGGTCTGATAGAGGAGTTCGATCCGAACTATATGGAGGTGTTGGGCCTGAAGTAAGCGGGTTCGCGAAGGCAGGGAGGGATATTATGTAGAGCTTAATCCATATTCACGGATTATATGGCGCCTTAAACAGGAAGGAGTGTGGGGGAATGTACAATGTCAGGACGACAATCGGCGCTCTAGCAACTTATATTGTTTTAGTCCTTCTTTTAGTAGCCTGCGGGCCATCGGCTCAGTCTCCAAAGGCCGACGGCGAAAAAGAGGTCCCGAAAACCCGCTCCGACACCGCCACGTTGGAGGATGGCCGCGTGCGGGGCGGGAAGTTCCAGTCCGGCGGCGGCTCTTTCGCTAACCCCAACGATCCACATCTGGTAGCCACAGCCTCTGGCCGGGGCTTAGCAGTCCCAGTTACCGACCAGCTTGTAAAAATCAACATATACGATCCGAACTTTGGAATTATCCCAGACCTGGCGAAAAGCTGGGAGGTTGCCCCGGACGGATTGGCGTATACTTTCAAGCTCCAGCAAGGGGTCAAGTTCCATAGCGTGGCCCCAACCAACGGCAGAGAGTTCACATCAGAGGACGCTAAATACAGCCTCATGCGGATTACTGCCGACCCATCTGTGATAGTCGAAAAGTGGAAGGCGCGCTTCCAGCGGCGCCTTGAGTTTGGCAAAATCAAGAGCATCGAGACTCCGGACAAGTACACCCTTGTGGTTAAACTTGAGGAACCCTTCGCACCCTTTATGGACTCCATCTCTCAATTCGGCACAGTGATGCTGCCCAGAGAGTTCATCGAGAAGTTCCCCGAAAAGATAATTCTGGAGGGCATGGTGGGCACTGGGCCGTTCATAGCCGTAGACTACAGGGACCGGCTATTGGCCACCTACAAGAGAAACCCCGACTATTGGAAACAGGACTCGCAGGGACAGCAGCTACCCTATCTGGATGAGATGGCCTTCGTCGGCTTCTCCGACACCCAGGCGCAATTGGCCGCCTTCCGGGCCGGCCAATTGGATGCCACCGGCGGCACCGAGCTTAACGCGGGCGCAGTGGTCAGTATCGTCAAGGACAATCCTGGCACCAAGGTCGTCATTACACCAACTGCGGGAATCTTCAACTTTCGGCTCAATACGAAATTCCCGGCCTTCCAGGATGCTCGCGTGAGAAGAGCGATCCATCTGGCAGTAGACCGCTACCAATTCCTTGAGGTTATAGGTGAGGGAAGAGGAGTAATCTCCGGCCCAATAACAGGAAACGTTGGTGGCCTAGGCAACACTACGGACTGGCTGCTCTCCCAGCCCGGCTATCGCAAGGATAAGACTCAGGACATGGAGGATGCCAAGCGATTGATGAAAGAAGCTGGCTACGAGAGCGGTTTCGAGATGGGAGGACTATTTGGGGCTGGAGGATCAATCGCGGATGAAGTAGCTCTGTTCCAGCAGCAATTCAAGCTTATCAATATTACCCTGAATGCGCAGATTGTGGATGGCGAAGGCGTGTGGATCCCCAGAGTAAGCGCATGGGACTTTGACACCGCCTATAGAGGCACGGCAGTGAGCATCGACCCTGACAGTCTCCTTACTACCCATCTCTCCACCGGGGGCGGCAGGAACTATGGTAAGTACAGCGATCCGGTCATGGACGACCTCATCCGTAGGCAGAAAGCCATTGTCAACCCGGAGGAGCGGAAAAAGGCACTACAGGATGCTGAGAAGCGGATTATGGAGACGTCCCCCATAAGCTCCACCTATATCACTAAAAACATAAGCATGGCCCATTCTTGGGTACACAACGCCGGTAATGGCCCCCTCGCTTCCTCAGTCCCTTTGATGTTGGAACAGGCTTGGGTGGAAAAGCATTAAACAAGAGTATATATCTGTGGACAATAAGTGAGTTTGGGGAGAGACTGGCTCCTCTTTCACGCACTCACGCGTCCAGGCTCCGCAGCGGTCAGCGGCGAGCAGGCATGGGTAGACAAGCATAAAACTAGAGTATATATTCATCAACAGATCAGAAGTGTTTGTGGAGGGATGCAGTATGTCGGTACTTATCTACGAAAAGAAGGACCATATAGCGTATCTGACCCTTAACCGGCCGGAAGCTATGAATGCGCTTAATCGCGAACTCAGGACGGCCCTGGGTGAAGCCTGGGCAGACTTCGATGACGACAACGACATGTGGATCGCCATTGTAACCGGTGCTGGAGACAGGGCCTTCTGCGCGGGGATGGACCTGAAAGAGCGGGCATCCATGGATGCAGCCGGGACGACTGGGCTGCAAGAGCGCGTACCGAGGAGGACGGCGAACCCAGGCGCCATTTGGAAGCCTATCATCGCTGCTATAAACGGGTTCTGCCTGGCTGGAGGCTTCAACATCGCGATGCAGGCTGATTTCCGCATCTGCGCCGATGATGCGCAGCTGGGAGTACGTGAGGTCAAGCGGGGCCTGATGCCCGGCTGGTCGGTCAGCCTGCCCAAGCTGATTGGTCTTGCCCATGCGCTTGAGATAGTGCTCATGGGGGAGTACATCACGCCTCAACGTGCCTACGAAATGGGTTTCGTTAACAAGGTGGTGCCCAGGGCTGAGCTTATGAGCGAGACGCAGAAATGGGCGGAGGTTATGATTGAAAACGCTCCCTTATCCGTGCGCGGCCTCAAAGAAGCTCTGCACCGCGGCTTCACTCTGCCGACCCAGGAAGCCAACGTCGTCGCTAACCATATCCTGCACAAGGTAGCGGTGAGTGAGGATATCAAAGAAGGGCCGAAGGCCTTCGCAGAGAAGCGCAAGCCGGCGTGGAAGGGCAGATGATCCCAGAGTTTAGACAAAATTCGAGACAGTATCAATACGGTAAATCCATAAATATGTAAGGAGGATAAGTCGATGGCAGCAGTAGAGTACGAGAAGCGTGGACACGTGGCCATTATAACCATCAACCGGCCCGAACGAATGAATTCGCTGGGCGCGCTGGTGACGAATGGCCTCAACCAGTCCTTTGAGCAGGCAAACACGGATGACGACATCCGCGCCATTGTGTTAACAGGAGCGGGGGACCGCGCGTTCTGCGCCGGCGGCGACCTGAAGGACATGGCCGATAGGGCCGCCCTGGGAGAGGAGGCAACTCGCCCACAGGGAAGAGACATTATCGGCAGTTTCGAGCTGAAGAAGCCGGTGATAGCAGCCGTAAACGGCTACTGCCTGGGCGGCGGCTTGGGCATCGCCATGAGGTGCGATATCAGAGTCGCCTCTGAGAACGCCAGCTTCGGACTACCGGAGGTGAAGCGCGGCATTCACTCCCCAGCCTGGAACGCCGCTAACTTGCTCCCAGGTTCACTGGCCATGGAGATCGGGATAGTGGGTGACCCAATAGATGCGAAGAGAGCTTACGAAGTGGGTCTGGTCAGTCGCCTCGTTCCGCAAGGACAAGCGCTAGAGGAGGGTATCAGAGTCGCTGAGGCGATCGCCGAGAACGCTCCGGTTGCAGTCAAGGTCATGATGAATGAGGTGCGCCGCATACTCCACCACCGCACCGACCCACTGGAAGACGTCGTCAGCTACGGCGTCAAAGAATGTTTTGACACGGAGGATTCCAAGGAGGGCGCGCGGGCCTTCGCGGAGAAGCGCAGGCCGGTATTCCACGGTAGATAAGACCGGCGGATAAGCTCTTTAGGATGTATGACTCGGTTTGTAGAGACGCCACGTGTGGCGTCTCTACTGGTCTGGACAATTATCCTATGAAAGAATGCAGCCATGAGACCTTCACGCGCTTTGACAGCTAACCTGCAATTTAATATAGACTACGAGAACAAAGAGTCTGTACAAGAACTGTTGGGCGGCGCAGGACAAACAGTCTTGGACCAGGTCCTGCACCTCGCCAACACTGTAAGCAAAAAACGCGGCTGGCCGCTGACCAAGGTACGGCTTCAGCGCTACAAAGATTATGAGCTGCCGAGCTGGGGATACATTCTGGTCATAATTGTCTTCGACTGTACATTTGAGGTTGCAGATGAATACCTGCATGAGTTCTATAAACACTCGGACAATTTGACCAGCCAACTGGACGGAAAAGAGAAAGAAGCAATCTATAGGCTTTTATCCTTTGACATCGAGAGCACGGCCTAGCGTTCCACCTATAGACCCTAGAGATTACTTAGACTTAGCAAAGAGACTCGCCGCTCAATCGGACGTGGCATCGGTACGCACCGCTGCCGACAGAGCCTATTATGCGGCCTTTCTCTTTAGCACAGATCAATGCCGCTCCTTCCCCATCTGCTTGCAAACTCTGGTCCCACGTGGAGCATTTGTCGAGTGGAATGGAAAAATACCTTATGATAGAATGCAGCCATGGGACCTTCACGCTCTTCTATAACTAACCTGCAATTCAACATAGACTACGAGAACAAAGAGTCTATACAAGAACTGTTAGGAGACGTAGGGCAAACAGTCTTGGACAAGGTCCTGCGCTTCGCTGAGGCTCTCAGCAAAAAACGCGGCTGGCCGCTCACCAAGGTGCGACTTCAGCGCTACACAGATTATGAGCTGCCTGGCCGGGAATACATTCTGGTAATAATGGTTTTTGATTGTACCTTTGATACCGCAGATAAATACCTTCATGAGTTTTGCAACAAGTTAGATCTACTAAGCAAAAAAATGAGCGACGACGACCAGGTTGTGCTGAGGAGGCTCATCTTCTTTGACATCGCAACAACTGAGTTTCTCAAGGGTTGATCCACGCACATATCTAGATCTCGCTAAAACTCTTGCTTCCCAGTCGGACGCAGCCTCAAGGCGTTCTGCCGTTGATAGGGCATATTATGCTGCATTTCTATTCAGCCGAGATGAGCTCGCTGCCAAAGTCTACATCACTCCTTACTATTCCACGGAGGATCATGGGTACATATCCGACAATTTGAGATTACATGTGGCTCTTGACATTGGCAACAGTGAAGAGCGGCTCAGACGCGCCAGAAACAGCATAACTTACAATACAAGAGTTATTACTTTAGACTTGTCGCTTCGGGCAATTATAGATATGGCGGAAAGGGTTATTCAGGCAGTAGCCACATTACGGGCCAGAAATCAGTATATGCGTGTACGTTGTGGCTATAGATCGCTTGTCTCGTTAAAGCATGATCATTCTAATCGTCTACGACAATAGAGGCGTAGCCATGGTGCCGCTGGCCCAAGCCATTGCCAGGGGCGCGGAAGCGGTGGCCGGCTCGCAGGTGTGGCTCAGGACTATAGACGAGGCCACGCCTGATGAGCTTTCGCAGTGCGATGCTCTCGTGCTTGGCTCTCCCAACTGGAGCGGCATGACGTCCAAGATGAAGGACTGGATGGACTCCGGCGAGGACTTCTGGGAGAAGAAGCTGCTGGTGGGCAAGGTGGGAGCGGCATTTACCTCCAGCCGCTTCCGCTCCGCCGGTAACGAGCAGACCCTTTTGCAGTTGGTGCACCTGTTTATGGCCAACGGCATGTTCCCGGTGGGGCTGCCCTGGGACCATAAGATGAGAGTATCATCGGCCTCATACTACGGCGCTGCATCGGTGGGACAGCCCACAGAGGACGACCTGGCCCTTGCGGAAGCCCTGGGATCAAGGGTAGCGGAAGCCGCGGTACGCATAAGGCGGAGAGAACTGGGGGAGTTTTAGGTTTGTCGGGAGGTCCTGCGCCTTTTAGCTGTCAGGACTACCAACAGAAAAAGCGGACTGGCGATGACCATACATAAAGTTATCGCCAGTCCGCCCAGTGTTACTAAAAGCCCTGCCTCCAAAAGCTTGGACTTATACTCAAACTCGACCGTATGCTGCCCCATAGGCACATGCGCAGTCTGGAATAACTGGTTAGCCCGCAGCACCTCAGTTTCACTTCCATCTATAGTTGCCGACCAACCGGGATAGTAGGACTCTGAGAATACCAAAATGGTGTCCTCACTAGCCGACACTTTTACCGATACTTTTCCCGGCTTGTATTCCATTACCTCCACAGTTTTTGCGTCTGTAATGTAACTGGGCTTATCCTCCGCCTCAACTTTGCCTTCCTTGTTTTTCCAGGCTGCGGCCGGGCGGTCTAGTACAACTCTACCCTCAATTCCTCCTGTAATAAGCCTAAAGGCATCTTTGCTGGAATTAGCGATAAGGTAATCTGTTGCCAGGTACACCCTGGGCAGCCATTTCATGTTTTCGTAGATCTTGAGGTCCCCATAATATATCGGCTTCCAGTCCGGGCTAATAGGAACGGATATACTGGCTCCAGTCCTTCCGTTAACCAGACTTACAGCGTTGATCACCACCGTACCCTTGTTATTACCAACCGGCTCTATTGAGATGAGCTGAGGATATGTAGGGGTCCCTAATTCTATCCTTGCCGTGTAGCTGTGTGAATCACGCGCGGAATCATATACGGAGCCTGATGAAGGCAAGCCGTGGAGCGCGCCCCTGTTGGGAGCATCAGGCGACAAAGCAGAGTCGGCGATCTCTATACCAGCCCTGATAGCATGGTTAGTCCGCTGCCCGTTGCCATCCTCAACTATCACCCTCGCGACGGCCTGACCTTGCTGCACAGAGGCGCCATCCTCCAAGCGGGCAACAACTCCGAGGTACGTCGTCGCAAACTCCGGCAGAGCGTTAAGCGTTAGCGGACTAGAGGCGCTGATCAGTCGCTCAAAGGCCGGATCGTAGTAGACTCCATCTACCCATTGGTCCTTGATTCGATCATCCACAAGATATTTCACATTCAAGAGGCCTGCAACTCCGCCGTCCGGCGCAGATTTCAGGCTGAATTGCAAAGGGATATCGACCAAGGCCGTTTCATCATCCATGCCCATCAACAACTGCTTGACCAACAAATAGCTCTTCAGCGGCAGGACCCCGCCATCGTAACCGTCCAGAGACGACAGTTTTAGCGTCATGCCCGTGTTTGGCAGCAAAACCTCTCGCTGCTTAAGTAGGGTAAAGTATCTGTATATACCGTCCTTATCCAAATACTTCTCAAGCACAGGCAAGAGTTCGTAGTAGTCGCCGGGAACGTACGATGTGTCTGCTACACTGAGGTAACGAAAAAGGCCATCCTGTGCCAAAAGGCTCGACATCGCCGGCCGTAAGGATGTGTAAGCCTGCTGTGGGACCATCTGATATACCGGGAGGTCCAGACGCGCAAAGGACAGCTCGCCCAGAGTTAGGGACAGCGCCAAGGTGGTAAATACCCTGGACGGAGAAAGGGACCCCCATAAGGCCGCAACCAGCATGGCCACTCCGGCCAACAAGGGCCATAACGCCAGCCCATAAGGAGATGGTGCAGTAAAAAAGACCCCTACTAATCGGTAAAATACCACCCATAACGCCGCAATAATCGCAGTAATAGATAAGGCCGCAACCAGCCTTGTCCTTAACGGAGGCCGATTCAAACGAGAAGTAGCTAAGGCGCTAAATCCGAGTCCGGCCAGAACCGATGCGGCAAAGGTGTATACGAATAACCATCGAGCTGGAACGCGGAGGAACGAGACGCCCGGGAGATGATAGTACATCCACTCAAAGACCGGTGTAGCCCTGCCAAAAGCCATCGCCAGTCCTAAGAGCAGGATTATCACAAAAAACCAGAGATGCCCGCTTGACCTGCGAGATACTATTGCGGCAACGACCAGCGCCAGAGGGAAAAATCCGATGTACGCTATATACTCATTGGGGGGATAACCTTCGAAAGCGGGCAGAAGGGCCCTGCCTACCTCCCAGGGTGGCAGAGAAAAAGTCGTTGCCTCTCGAAGAGAGAAACCGCCCGCCCGGATGGAGTATCTCGCCAGTTCTGCGGTTGGGAGTAATTGTATCCCAGCGATAACGACGCCCAATAACACGATGACGCCCAAACACAAAAAAGCTGCTCGAAGGTCACGGAAATATCTAAAGGTTACTCTGGCAGAGCGCGGTACAAGTCTCTGGATACCATAAGAGTCCGCATTCGAATGCGGCAATTGATGTAAACCTACATGCTCCCAGGTCTGGCACGCCGCCATAAACATGGTATAGGCGGACATCATTACCAAGCTCATGTAGGCCTCTTGCGGGTGCCCTGCCAGAAGCTGCATCGCCAGCGTCAGACCACCCAGTGCCATATACAGAGGCCTTCGCCGCCTGATGGATAAGTCTAGGCAAAGGAAGAGCAGGGGCAGCCACGCTGCGGCGTTGACCTGGTTGATGTGCCCCACCTGCGCGGCAAAAAAGCCGCTTAGCATGAACACCATGCCGGTATAAAATGAGGCTGCGCGCTCCAGCCTCATAGAAACCCGCGCGAATAGAAACATGAAAGCGCCCGCCATCCAAAGGTGAATGAGATAAGAAAGGGCAACGGCTTTTGGAACGTCTAAGAAGGCGAGGGGCCAGTTGAGAGGGTAAAATACGGCGGTCTGTATGTTGGCTATAAAGGGGACGCCGCCAAAAATATAGGGGTCCCAAAGAGGGAGGCTGAGGGACCTCAAGGCTTCGGACCTCAGCTCCCAGATCGGATAAAAGTAAGTTACTAGATCGTAGTCGATCAGAACATTACGAGAAAATAGCAGCCCAGGGTGCAGGAAAAGACCAATTAGTCCAAGGAACAGTAGTAGAAGCAGGTCCTTATTGACCGTGCCGGAGGACTTGAACATTCTATTTGCTTATCTATCGGGAGTATCTATAGCCGTCCTCGTCACGAGGCGGCTTTTCATCGGGAAACTCGCGATGGCTCAGATAGCACCACTCTCTCCACGTATTCGGAAAGTCTTTGCAGTGCTCCGGACGGTCCTTATATATCGTGCAAAGTTTGTCCTTACCCAGGAAGGTGCACGGAGTCGCGTGCATGACCCATCCGGGACTTTTCACGCCATTTTGGTCACGAACGTAGTCCATAATAGTAGGCTGCTCGACGTGCATTTTGTCAGCAAGGCGGAGCATGCGTTCAGCCTCCTCCTCGCTCAACTCAACAAAGCCCCATGAGCAGCAGGCCGCCCTGCACACCGTAGAACATAGGGCCTTATCAGTCACTACTTCAAGCCGCGGCTTAACCGGACGACGTCTTGCAGCCATATCGCGTACCATACCTTTCATGCCTACTTAGTTTAAGGACTTATTCGCACTAAGAGCGAGAGGCGCTCCCTACCTAACTTCTCTCCTGGAGGGACAGCATTTCCACCTAATAGGAAGACTGTGGAAAAATCAACTGAGCTACGGAAAAAACCTGAACCTTATTAGAGTCGATACTACTGAGAAGCCGTCCCTCCACCGTATCTTCTTACCTTCGGTAGTCTGCCGTCCCCGGTATGAGATAGGAATCTCCTTGATATTATAACCCATCCTCAGGATTTTAGCGGTGATCTCGGGGTCAAAGCCCCACCTGGTTGATTCCAAGTCCAGGCGTTTCGCTACCTCTGAAGTGAACACCTTATAGCAGGTCTCTACGTCGGTAAGCTTGGCGCCCAACAGGAGGTTGGCAATAAGGGTAATCATGCGGTTGCCCAGGTCGTAGCTCCACCCCATGTGCAGTCTGTTTCCTCTAAAACGGGAGCCGTACACCACCTTGGCGTCTCCATTCAAGATCGGGGCCAGCAGCTTTGGGTAGTCCGCGGGGTCATATTCCAGGTCGGCATCCTGGATAACAATAATATCCCCTCTCGCTTCTTTAAGGCCGGTGCGTACGGCTGCTCCCTTGCCAATATTCCGAGGATGCCGCAGAAATATTGTGCCTGCTACTTTAGCCTCTTCCAGCAGTATATCAGCCGAGCCGTCGGAGGAGCAGTCGTCTATGCAGATGATCTCCTTCTCAATAGGCACCGCCCGGACCTGGGATAGCAGCTCTCTTATTGTAGCGACCTCGTTATACACCGGGACAACAACCGAAAGCAGCATAATCTCCCTTCAGCATGAACAATGCGTATGCTGAATTTACTAAGTCTCTTACGTACTCGAAAATAGAATTGAAACGGTCATAACTAGACCTCTATCCGATACTTAGATAGGTCTGTTATCCCCATCTCATTCATCGCCTGTATATCGGTCAAGGCGTGACCCGTGTACTCAGAAGGATCGTGGGATATTATGTACAGTGCAGCGTCAGCCACTACATCAGTGCTAAGCCAGTCCGGTTGTACACCCTTGTAAACGTAACGCATACCCTCGGAGTCCCGCTGCCCTTCAGGCCACAAGCAGTTGACCGCTATATTATGCTCGGCCAACTCTTTGGCGAGTCCGGCCGAAAAGATAGTGATACCCATCTTATGTACCTGCTGGGCAATGGAGCCTGTCCCGATGTTCTTCAGGTCTACCGGAGGCGAAATGTTGATAACATGCCCCCACCTCTGCTGGACCATAGTCGGCAGCACAGCCCTTGTACATACGAAGGTAGCCCGCAGGTTCACCTGGTTCATGAGGTCCCATCTGCGTATTGGCGTATCCAGAATTGGAGCGCGGAACAGGGCGGCAGCGTTATTGACCAAGATATCGATTCTCCCGAACTCTTGAAGAGTACTTTGAACCATGTTCTCTACATCCTCATCATTGCTCACATCTGTCCTGACCGCCAGCACTCTGCTTCCTACTCTCGAAATCTGCTCCGCGCTCTGATGAATGGTACCATCGAGGGGGCCACCTTCGGACTCTGTTCTTGCCGCAACCACCACATTGGCCCCAGCCCGTGCCAGAGCAAGAGCTATGGCCCGCCCAATGCCCCGGCTAGCGCCGGTAACTATCGCGACTCTATCTTTTAATTCCATCTTTGGCGTACAACCCCTCCAGCTCAGATTTCGGCTCTCGCTCCATCAACTGTCGGGCAGCAATTCTTATATCGTAACCCTCAAACAATATCTTGTACATACCCTCTGTGATAGGCATACTCACGCCCAGATCATTCGCCAGCTGTCTGGTAGCCCTGGTGGTAGGTATGCCCTCCGCAACGCTGCCCATTTCGGTCAGTATTTCAGCCAGCGGCCGTCCTTTAGCCAGCTCCTCACCAACCCGCCGGTTACGACTCAGTGGGCTAGAGCTGGTAGCCACCAGGTCGCCAAGACCGGCCAAGCCCAAAAAGGTAAGGGGACTAGCTCCGGCGGCTACTCCAAGCCTGGTTATCTCTGCCAGCCCTCTGGTAAGAAAAGCCGCTTTGGCGTTATGGCCGTATCCCCATCCATCGCTTATCCCAGCCCCAAGAGCAATAATGTTCTTCAGCGCTCCCGCCAGCTCTACTCCAATTACGTCCGAACTGGAATAGGCTCGAAAGTTATTGGTCATAACCGTATTTCTTACCTGATCTGCTGTCTCTATGCTTGAGCACGCCACTACTGTAGCGGAAGGTTGACCGATAGCGATCTCTCTGGACAGATTAGGTCCGGAAAGTACGCATACACGGCTCGGATCTGCTATACCGGAATCCTCATGTATTACTGAGGACATTCTGAGTCCGGTATCCATCTCAATACCCTTGGAAGCGCTCATAATAACGGCAGATTTCGGGACAAATTCCCGTATGATACGGATATTGCGCCTCATAGTCTGAGACGGCACCGCGATGATGACCAGTTGACTGGCCTCCAGTGCCTCGTCCAAAGCCGCGGTTACAATGAGGGAGGGGGGGAACATGATGCCGGGAAGCCGCTTTGCGTATTCCCTCTCGCTATTGAGCACATCCGCCTCAGCATCACTACGGGCCAAAAGGTATATGCGGGGATACTTTTTAGCCAGGACAACCGCCAGCGTAGTACCCCATGCCGTGGTGCCTACAACAGTGACTTTTTCCATAAGAGTAAGCTAGCCCCCATCACTACCCGAAATAATACTATATTTGGTCTCCCAGCTTGTGCTCTCTCCCTTTCAGTAACCTTTCCAGGTTGCCACGGTGTTTGAACAGTATCATGCTCGTCCCAATAACAACATAGGTGAAGTGCGGGGAAGATATATTACCTAGCAAGAAAAGAAGAGCTGTTACGATCATCACAAGCGACGTCCCTATAATGGAGCCAAGGGACACGTACCTACTAGCCACCATTACGGCCACGCCCAAGGCGATAATGATGGTCGCCAGCCATGGAGACAGCAAGATAAAGCCTCCTAGTCCTGTGGCTACGCCGCGGCCACCACGAAAGCCCATATAAATCGACCAATTATGTCCGGCCAGGGCACCCAAAGCGGCCAGTATCTTGAGCACCTCAACGTCGGTAAAAGCGGCGACGGCCACGACAGGCAGCATCCCCTTAAAAAAGTCGCCCACCAATACTGCGGCAGACGCTTTCGGACCAAGCACCCTTAAAGCATTGGTGGCGCCGGTGTTGCCGCTGCCGTAGCGTCGTATGTCTATCCCCCTTACCGCTTTCCCCATCAAAAGCCCGGTTGGGATAGACCCAAGCAGATAGCTCGCCACTAGAACAACGATGTAGGTTAACACTACCTTCCCTCGCGGCCCCTGAAGATAACGTGCAAAGGTGTTCCCTGGTATCCAAAGATGGCGCGTATGCGGTTTTCTACATACCTTCTATGGCTAAAATGGAGCAAAGACGCATCATTGACAAATAGCACGAAGGTGGGCGGAGAAGTTTGGACTTGAGTCGCATAATACAACCGGGCCTGGCGGCCACCTATGGATGGAGTGTGGTGGGAGAAGGCGTCATGGGCTATGTCATTTAGCACCGCAGTTGGAACTCTTTTTCTTCTCTCTTCACCCACAGCAACCACTTGTTCGAGCATCTTGTCTATGCCACGGCCATATTTGGCAGAGACAAACACAACCGGGACGCTGGGCAAGAAGCGCATCCGCTGTCTGACAATCGCAAGGGCTTCGTCACGCTCTACGCTCAACTCTTCAGAGAGATCCCACTTGTTAACAGCAACTACGATACTTTTGTACGACTCCTGTGCATATCCCGCCACGTGCATATCCTGGGCCGTCATAAGATCCACGGGCTCAGTGACAACCACAGCCACGTCGGCTCGCTCAATCGCTCTCATGGAGCGCATAACACTGTAGCGCTCTATACCCTGGTCGACCTTGCCCCGTCTTCGCAACCCTGCGGTATCTATAAGGACCATCTTGTGCGCTGAGTAGTCAAAAGCGGTGTCTATTGCATCTCTGGTGGTGCCAGGGATCGGGCTAACTATAACCCTTTCTTCACCGATGATAGCGTTTATGAGCATGGACTTGCCCACATTCGGCCTGCCGACAATAGCAACCTTCAACTGCTCCTCAGCTGGTTCGGCCGTTACCTGAGGCAACAGCGAAGTTACCTCTTCCATCAGCTCCCTGATCCCGATGCCATGATGAGCGCTGATGGGAATTGGGTCTCCCAGGGACAGCTGATAAAACTCAACCGCGTTCTTTTCCCTTGCGGGATTGTCGACCTTATTTACAGCCAGCACGACAGGCCGCCCCGACATTCTCAATATCTTTGCGGTCTCATAATCCGAAGCAATGGCGCCTGTCACGACATCGACAACAAAGATAATAACGTCGGCGTTTCTTATCGCTATCTCAGCCTGTCCCAATGACATCGCTGTGATATCATCCTTGGCTTCCACATCTATACCGCCGGTATCCAGAAGAGTAAACGCGTATCTATCCCACGAAATATCGAGGCTCAGGCGGTCCCGTGTTGTGCCCGGGATCTCTGATACTATCGCAATGTTTTCTTTCACCAGGCGATTAAAGAGCGTGGACTTACCCGTGTTGGGCCGTCCCACTATAGCTACAACTGGCAATCTGTCCATTATCTAGTTCCTTTGAAATATAGGCGTTTGTTTACGCTACAAAAGACACAGGGCATTTTGATCTATCGTGGCGCAGGCGCAATCCGGGCGTGACCAGAGTTGCTGGAACTGTATTGTATCATCTTTGCTGCAGCATTAGGCGGCCGTCGCCCACGGTCTTTTCGGGCCGAGACAAAGCCTGAGAACACTCACCCTAACTCCTACCGTAAAGCGAGTCTTGCTCTTGTTACAAACTCTGGGCACACTCTGGAAGCCCAGGCGCTCCATTACAAACATGAAGTTATTTAATAGTTACCTGGACCTTGTCAGGAGAAAGCTTTACCAGCGTAAGATTAGGAGGCAGTGACAAACTGACATCTACAGTAAACGTGCCAACTCCCTTGTTCTCGAGGCGTAAAGATACCGGAATATCAGCCTGAGTGAGCTTAGACAGTACCGGCGCCGGCCCTGCCAGAGTGACCTCTATCGCTGATACATCTAAGATAGCAGCGCGACCGGCGGCCAGTCCAGGTAACCCTGGTGTTATCTGAAAGATCCTTACGCCATCGGCCGGCAGCACTTTGATATCCACGCGTATTTGGGTGGAAGTGACGAGACGCAGCTCATTCGGCAAATTGAGGGGCAATAGTTGAGATATGTCACTTATGGACCCCGAGATGTCAAGTGGTCGCGTCTTCAAAAAGCTGATGGTCTGCAGAAGGTCCCTTGGTCCGACTATGGCGACCGTGGCCGGAGAGACACTCACGGATGAAACCCAGTAACCGTTTTGAGGCCCGCCAACAACATTCGGAAGTACCGGTACCTCCAGAAAGTCCACCTCTCTGCTAATCGGGATCTGAAGAGCGATGGTCGGCGGGTCAACGCGGACTTGTTGTACATCGTAACCGCTCCCAGTGCCTGGAACGAGCAGTATAACTTGCCGCAGGTCAGACTTCAACCCCTTCAGATCGACATCAGCAGACACCAGGTCAACAAGTTCCACAAGCCTGGCTGGGCCGGATATGTTAGCTACATTTATGGGCAGGTCCACTTGTGACACAATGTACCCTTGAGGAGGCCCATCAGTTATGTTCAGCCTTACAGGCACACTCTTGCTTTTAATGACGTCCAGCTCTACTCCAACCCTGGCAGGCAGAACATCTCTTACGATCACTCTGGAATCTTTAGAGTGCAGTCGCACCGGGACATCACGCTTACCCTGCCCCAGCTCGGACAGGTCTATACTGGCTTCGAATGTGTTGGCGTCTACGCCTTTCCATATGTCCTGAGGCGCGGAAATTCTGACCGATACCCGCTCAAGTTCTCCCACCGACGCCAGGCCTGTTGGCACATTTACCGGCTGCACTGTTATCAACTCGGACACAATCCCGTCTCTCGGAGGGTTTTGCTCGCTCGTTACAAAAACCCAAAGCACGGTGGATAACGCCAAGGACAGAAAGCCGATGCCCAAATTGCTTTGGACGGAATGGGCAAACCCAACAACCGCAAAAATCGACCATTTCCACAGCTGTACCAGCAAGTCAGGTGCACTACGGAATTTCATGATCTGCTTAGAACCGCGCCATTGGTATTATTTACCGGTGCTGATCCGTATAGTGTACCGAGCAGACCTCTAAGCTTTGACACATCGAGATCGGTCTCCAGCTGACCATTGGTCGCAATAGATATTCTTCCGGTCTCCTCCGAGACAACCACGGCTACAGCGTCGCTGCGCTCTGATATTCCAACTGCGGCCCGGTGCCTTGTGCCAAAGAGATGTCCACTCGTATTATCAGAGAGTGGCAACACGCATCTGGCAGCCACTACCCGTCCCCGGCGTATTATCACCGCGCCATCATGCAAAGGTGAATTGGGAAGAAAGAGCCCAACGAGCAGACCGGACGAAGGTTCTGCGTCCAGCGTGACGCCCCGTTCTACAAAGTCCTGTAAGCCAGTCTCCTTCTCCAGAACCATCAATGCGCCGTGTCTTCTTTGGGAAAGAGTGGCGCAGGCATCGCTGACGCTTTCGATAGTGTGTGACACCGCGGTATCCGGAGTGTTCATTACTGTGAATCTCCTGCCAACCTGTTCAAGGACTCTACGTAGCTCGGGCTGGAAGAGGACCGGAATAATAACGAGGAGGGCAGGAAGGGAATTCTTTAGTAGCCAGCTTAAGACAGTCAATTCAAAGACGCTGCTGATAACAAACCCTATTACCAGTACCGCGGCGACCCCTCGCAAAAGCGTGACGGCAGTAGTGCCTTTAAGCAGAATCATTACCCAGTACAGGATAAAGGCTATCGTTATGATGTCGATAATGCTGCGCAGGCTAAAGCGGGCTATTATGAGTCCTACATCTACAGGCAGAAAGTTAGGCATGGCGACTTGCCTCGGGATTACGCTTTCGTGAACTATTATCTACATCCATTAGATTATCCCGAACATAGGATTGGCACAGTCGTTGCTGGGCCGGCATGAGAGGCCGAAGTTGAAGTTGGTATTCCCCCGGGCGACCGGACAGCTTCAACCTCCGTGGTGCCGGCAAAGATGCTTGCGGTTTGGCTGTCTATCCACGACTGCTCAACAACACAAGCAGTAAAGCCTTCTGAACGTGTAACCGGTTCTCCGCCTGGCGAAATACCTCCGAATTCGGGGAATACAAAACCCCGTCGGCCACCTCTTCCCCATGATGCGCGGGCAGTGGATGCATGAATATGGAA
Organism: Dehalococcoidia bacterium; assembly: GCA_009693005.1. Taxonomy (GTDB): domain Bacteria; phylum Chloroflexota; class Dehalococcoidia; order SHYD01; family SHYC01; genus SHYC01. Next base: position 39,440 of record SHYC01000001.1, read on the forward strand.
TCCGGATTCGCTTTGGAAAGCATTGACGGCGTCACCTGAAAGCCGGCAAACACTTTTCGTCGCTCATCCCTTTCCGCTTCCTGGCCCATGCTGGTCCAAACGTCGGTGTAAATAACATCGGCGGATTCCGTGACCTCCTGGGGATCGCTGGTACAAATGATTTTGGATCCGCTGGCCCCGGCCATCTCCTCCGCCCTGGCCAATATTCCCTCGTGAATACCGTATCCTGCCGGGGAGGCTATCCGAAAGTTCATGCCTACCCTGGCTGCCATAAAAAGCAGGCTATTGGCCACATTGTTACCATCGCCGACATACGCTAGTGTAACACCCTTAATGCCTCCTTTGACCTCGTAGATGGTCATGAGATCAGCCAGCGCCTGGCAGGGGTGTTCCTCATCGGACAACGCGTTGATTACGGGAATCGTGGCATACTCCGCCATCTCCGTAAGAGTACGATGCGAAAAGGTCCGTGCAGCTATTCCACTGACATAGCGGCTCAGCACATGGGCAACGTCTCTCACCGACTCACGGCTCCCTATACCTACCTCCTCAGGAGACAAGTACACCACATGGCCGCCAAGCTGCCACATAGCTATATCAAAACTGATTCTTGTCCTGAGAGAAGGCTTCTCAAAAATAAGCGCCAGAGAGCGTTCTGCGAGCTCTCTGCTATTCGTGTTTTTCTTCTTCAGCGAAACAGCGGTCTCTATGAGGCTCATTATTTCACCTGCGCTGAGGTCTGCGATGGACAAAAAGTCCTTTTTCACCTGGTCACCCGTACCTTAGATACTCGTAGCTGTATTGAAACTGTCATTCTGAGGAGCCCTTCGAGAGCCTCAGGACACGCTCGGAACGACGGCTGGAAATCTTACGCCCTCTCCACCACGCCTTCGACCACTAGAGTAAACTCTCCTCTGGGCTGCTTAAAATGCTCCATGGCCTCGCTTACTCTGCCCCTGTACACCTCTTCATAAATTTTCGTCATCTCTCTGCATACTGCGATTCTTCGGTCTCCCAGGACATCCAGGATATCTTCCAAACTCTTAATGAGCCTATGTGGGGACTCAAGCAGCACCAGAGTGCCTGCATCCTCACAATTCGAGGCCAATACTTTACGCCGCTCCCCCTTCTTCCTCGGCAGAAAGCCCAGGTATATAAAGCGATGGGTGGTCAGGCCCGACACAGCCAGCGCTGCTATCGGCGCCGAGGGACCAGGCACGGGAATAATATTTATTCCCTCTTCGATGGCAGCCTTAATCAGCGGATACCCCGGATCGTTTATCCCAGGCGTGCCGGCTTCCGACACCAGCGCCACAGCCTTATCCTCAGCCAAAACTCTAAGTATCTGCTCAACCTTGCCCTTTCCACTATGGGCATGAAAACTGGTAAGCGGCGTATGTATATCGTAAGCGGAGAGCAGCCTCCGCGTTTTTCTCGTGTCCTCGGCAGCTATCAGGTCCGCTTCTCTTAGAATGCGAAGGGCCCTAAGGGTAATATCCTCGAGATTGCCTATTGGAGTTGCCACAACATAGAGCGCTGCCAAAGTATAAAGTCTCCACGCTTTGGATTATACCATCGGCAATTAACATTTAAGAAGCGTTACCAAACAAACAAGCCCCTCCTTCATGGGATGGGGCTTGTTTACAATATCCTTGGCCCACTGGAACTGACTTTCATTATACTACATGCCCATAATGAAGTCTTGCCAGGCCTCCGAGCTACTGGTGTATTCTCTCCCTGATCAAGTGAGCAGTATGCTCGGAACCAACAACCATCTTCAGTGTTGTTTTTAGCGCTAGCCAATCGCCTGAGAATTCGCAGAAGCGTCTTAGGCTGGACCAAACATCGTTTGGAGACTTACTCGCCTCCGCTTGCTGTGTGACCGTGGCTTTGGCGTCATCTTCCTCATTTGGGGCCATCTCTATCACGGACACTTGAACGTCCATCAACACTATGGCGTCTGGAAGCTGCTTGCAGTAGTCCACTCCACCGGTGTGCCGTCTCCCTGCACTCTTGGACGTACCCTCCAGTAATATGTAGAGCCTGGTTGGAGAGGGTACGCCGTCGGTATTATGTAACTATTGGGCGGAGTAGAGGCTGCGCCGTGACGGATCTCCCAGTAGCGGAAGGAACCTGTGCCGAACTCTACGTTCTCGCTCACCTGCACCTCGTAGTAAAAGATGCTGCTGTTGCTGTTGGTCCAGCGCAGGGTTGGGGTGCGGTTACCTACCTTGCTGCCCGCGACTGGGTCTACCAACGTGACGGTGTTTGCGGATGGCGGCGCGGTCTTAAAGGTCTTTCCAGTGGACCATGGTCCCCAAAGAGGACTATTCTCGGTAAGGGCTGCAGTAGCGTAAGACACGCGTAGCTTCCATGTATAGGTCATCCCCGGCAAGATTACATAGTTTCCAATACCCACTACCGGTGGCTGCACGGTATAACTCGGCTCAATGTTGCGTATAAGGTTTATGTTCGGCCCGTCGTTGTTGGCAGGAGTTATCTGTATTTGATATTGGGTTGCCCCTGAAACCGTTCCCCATGAGAGCGCAGTTCCCAGAGTTGCCAGTATTGTTCCATCGGGAGGCCCGCCGGCCGCCGGCGCCTTGAGCGCAATAATCGGCAAGATAGAGATATTTCCGGAGCCGCTATTGACTACATAAAGCCTCGCACCATCCTGGTTCACGGCAAGGTTGACTGGTGCAGCACCCGCGCTCATGGTCGCCAGCAACGCGTTGTTTGTCCCGTCCATCACCGTTACGTCGTTGCCACCTCTATTGGCTACGTAAACAAGGTTACCCTTACGGAACACTGCGACACTGCGAGGCGAATTCCCCGCTGGCACCGTTGCCGCTACAGAGTGAGTAGCCAAATCTACGACGGAGATAGAGCTTCCCACGCTGTTTGCCACGTACATACGGTTGGTATCCGGGTTCAACGCGAGGCTTGTTGGACCGTTCCCCACGTTGATCGAGGCTACCACGGCGTTGCTGAAGCCGTTTATTACCGACACGCTGTTACTGCCTTGGTTTGCTACGTATAGGATGTTGGCAGCAACGTTGTACGCTGCGGCGGAAGGTCCCAACCCTACCTTGATCGTATCGGTTACGGTATTGGTGGCCCCGTTTATGACGGAGATGTTGTTGCTGCCCTGATTACTGGCATACACCGTATTGGTGACAGGATTGCCCGTCACAGCCACGGGGAGCGTGCCAACGGTGATGGAGCTTTTGACCGTGTTGGTGTTGCCGTCGATGACTGAGATGGAATTGCTCCCCTGATTAGCAACATAAATCGTATTGGTTGTGGAGTTGACCCAAACTCCAGAGGGACTCACGCCCACCGGTACTGTGATCAGCATCTTGTTAGTAGCGGCATCGACGACTGACAGGCTCTTATCTTCCATGTTTGTAACATAGGCCATGCCGGTCGAGGCGCTTACATCAACGGCGCTTGGGGTGCTCCCCACCGCTACCGTCGCAAGCGGGCCTGGGCCTTCAGGCAGTTGAGTTGGAGTCGGTGTGGGAGTGGCCGTGGGTGTCGGTGACGCCGTCGCTGTGGGAGTTGGCGTGGCAGTGGCGGTAGGGCTGACCGTGGGTGTCGGAGTGTTCGCCAGTACGCTCCCGAAAGCGGTCAGCGTGCCCTCTTGAGTTATCGCATATACACTGCCGTTGGCGACAATCGGGGACGATTGGGTCGGTGCAACCGAATAGGACCAGAGATCGTTTCCGTTGCCGGCATCCAACGCATATAGGCGCTGATCATAAGATGAAATGAATACCTTGCCACCGGCCACCGCCGGCGACGCATACACCGGGCCTCCGGTCGCTTTTTGCCAGCGCACGGAACCGCCAACTGCGTCCAGAGCTACCACTGAGCCATCCAACGACCCCACGTAAACTACACCGTTGGCCACCGCTGGTGAAGACCGTATTCCCAACAGAGTTGCAAATACATTCTCAAATTTTTCCCCGCCGCCTGAATCTGGCACATTCGCCACTGTAATTAGCGATTTCCAAACCAACGTGCCATTGTTTGTGTTAACTGCATACACGGTGCCATTGTCTGCACCGGCGTAAACTGTACTGCCAAGCACGGCAGGAGAGGATTGAATTGCACTTCCGGCCGAGTACTGCCAGCGTACCGTGCCTGAATTGGGATCCAGGCAGTAAATCGAGCCACTCATTGTGCCAATATATAGGCCGTCTCCCGTAACCGCGGGAGAGGATACAATAGAGACGCCAATGGTGTTCGTCCACGCGACTGTTCCCGTAACCGAGTCCAAGGCGTAGATGCGCCCTTCAGAAGTGGCAAAGTACACCCGGCCGTTTCTAATCGAAGGAGAGGAGGCAACAGTACCGCCAACTGTATGGACCCACCGGACCGATCCATTCAACGCGTCAAGAGCATAAACGGTTCCGGCGCTATTTCCGAAGTATACGATACCGTCTGATACTGCAGGAGTGGAGGAAATTGGAGATCCAGTCGGGTAGCTCCAGCGCTGGCCGCCGGTATCTGCGCTGATAGCTAGCAGCCGGCCATCGCTGGTGCCGAAATATACCGAACCGTCGGCAACGCTCGGTGAAGCAAATCCCTGGCTCCCGGATGAGAGGAGGTGGTTCCACTTAACCGCGATTGGAACGCTGATTGGCCCCTGGTCGCTATTGTATCCGGAATGTTCCGGCGTACGGCGGAACATCGGCCAGTCTCCACTTTGGGCGGAACTCACGGTTGGTGCGGACAATCGGAGGAATGACATGAGTCCGATAACAATGGATAATACGGTGCAGAACTGCAACGCTCGTTTAAGGGACATGCTACACCCTCCCAAAAGTTTTACAATCTCCCACAGTGTACACCAAGGTCGCCCACCTGTATCGATACACGTGACAGTAGCTGTTCAGACTCGCGGAGGAGATCTCGCCCTGCCCCACGACCATCGCCCCCTTTCACCCTCTACCTGGCCTGGGAAGGTGGTAGAGGTTAGTTTTCCGAGGGGACACCCCGCGGACTGTCTGGCAAAAGGACAGCCGCCCTTCTGCACTTCCCGCGACTACGACGCCCTTGCGCGGATTTGCCCTCAAGAGTGAACAGTTACTCGTGACAGCCAGCGGCCTGGTCATTGTTCACGGCTACTAACTCTGTAGGTGCGGATCAGGCGCGACACGGTTATTCAGCTTGCCAAACCTGGTTTCTGATATAGAACTAAAATAACAGAACTGGCGCAGTCAGTACATCGGCACGAACTACGTCGCCGGTGGAACAAGAGACTTGAAGGAGATAAGAAAAAGCCCCTCTACTTTCGTAGAAGGGCATTGCGAGTTCGCTTCTTATCGGAGTAGCCACTACCCAACGGCACAGCCGCATATTACAGCCTCATTCGCGCCTATGCTAAGTAGGCATCCGAGCTAGATGGGTGCCACGCCTTCACGGAGGCCGATATATCGACCTGCCAAACCATCCACATTACACGGTATACCGGGCTAGGGCGCCACATTGTCCACATCGATGCTGATCCTCCTTTGCGACGATCTCCTGCATACATACTATTATTACTGCGATCGGTTGTCAGTGATTCACGTCACGCGGGCAAAAACATTTTTAGCACTGGAGTAATAACGATTCAGCTCATAAGCTTTGCACATCCTGGTTTCTGATATAGACTTACAATAACAATTTCAAGGAGGTTCCGGATGAAGGCGGTATTTGTAGTTGAACAGGGCGGTCCTGAGAGCTTGGTCATCGGAGATCTGCCTGAGCCTGAGATCGGGCCGGATGAAGTACTGGTTAGGGTCCGGGCGGCGGCTCTGAACCGTAGAGACATCTTCTATCGGGAGGGGTCTCACGGTCTAAAGGCCAATGAGCTGCCCTTTATCATAGGTCTGGACATGGCAGGGGAAGTGGCTGCGGTTGGCTCTGTTGTTAGAGGATTTAAGATAGGGGACAGGGTCATGGGAGAGGCGATAGCCGGGGCTTACGCCGAGTATGCTCGCTGTCACCCAGCAGAGCTGGCGCTAATACCGGAGTGGCTATCCTATGAAGAAGCCGCTGCCATACCCGTGGTGTTCTGCACCTCATGGCACATGCTGCTCTGCAAAGCCGGGTTATCGCTTGGAGAGACTGCTCTTATCATGGCGGGTGGCAGCGGTCTTGGCAGCGCCGGCATCCAGATAGCAAAAAGAGCCGGGGCAGCGGTCATAACCACGGCTGGGAGCGCAGATAAGCTGGAGCGTGCCCTTGCGTTAGGGGCAGACTACGGCATAAATTACAAGGAAGAGGACCTTGCCCAGCGGGTAAAAGAGATAACCAATGGTCGGGGGGTGGACGTTGTGCTGGAGCACATAGGAACGCCTGTGTGGGAAGGCTGCTTCGCCAGTATGGCAAATGGTGGGCGGTTCGTCATCTGCGGGGTATCGGCGGGCCACCGTGTACAGCTTCACCTGGGCCAGCTTTGGACCAGAGAATTGACGTTGTACGGGACGCGACAGGCGCCGCGGGAAGACCTTGCGAAGGTAGCAGAGCTGGTGGCGCAAAAGACTTTCAAAGCTGTGGTAGACCGAGTGTTCCCCCTGGAAGAGGTGGCGGAGGCCCACAAGCTCATGGAGTCTGATATGTTTTTTGGGAAGATTGTTCTGAAGGTGTAGTTGTTGGTTCTGGCTCAACTCAAGTTTCTCTGCAGCCACGCTGCTACCGAGTTGTGCCTGTCTGTATGCATGGAGGTGAAGTGTTGAATCCACAGGAGACCTTGAACTCTTTATCAGAGCGCTTCAAAGCAACAGCCAGCGTTAACACGGTCTTTGGCGAATCCAGGACCGTGGAAGGCAGAACGATTATTCCAGTATCTAAAGTAGCTTACGCCCTGGGCGCCGGTGGAGGCGAGGGCCGCCAATCGTTGTCAACCGAGACGGCTGGCGAGAGAGTAGGCTCGGGAGGCGGCGGCGGCGGGGCGGTCTTTGCCAGGCCGGTAGGCTTTCTGGTGGTGGACTCCGACGGTGAGCATTTCGTACCGGTCGGTTTAAGCAAAAGGCGGCTCATAGCGGCGTGTTTCGCGGGGTTTATGATGGGCCTAATGATACGTGGACAAGGCCGGAAGAATTAAGGGACTCCGAAAGCTAATGACTGCATTTTACTTAAGAATGATCCCTGGCAGAGTTGGCGGTAGTGGTCCTTTTTAGCCATGCTGGGCCGGCGCGCTTATAACTGCGGAAAACCCAAACCCGGGCATGGGAAACATTGAAGAATCTATGGCGGAAAGTTTGACCAAGCTGAAAGGCCGTTGTTATAATTTCCCATGTTACATGAACGCAGAGGTGAAGGTGACATGTGGGCTTTGGACAAAGTCCGGTGACGACGCCTTCCCTATTCTTGTTTTGGAGCGCAAACCGGTATATGGAAGAGCAAGACAGGGAGGTTGACCGGGAAGGGATAAAAAAGGCCGTTAAAGAGATCATCCTCGCGATAGGTGAGGACCTAACCCGGCCGGGGCTGGAGGATACTCCGGCGCGCATCGCGGAGATGTACGGTGAGCTGTTCTCCGGGCTGGGGAAAGACCCTGTAGCGGAGCTCTCCACCAGCTTTGAGGAAGGGCACCGCGAGATGGTGGTCCTCAAGGGCATACCTTTCTACTCCCTGTGCGAGCACCACTTCCTCCCCTTTTTCGGGACTGCCGACGTGGGGTATATACCCAGCGGCTCAATACTGGGACTGAGCAAGGTGGCCCGTGCGTTGGAGGTGCTGGCCCGCAGACCGCAGGTGCAGGAGCGTCTCACAACACAACTGGCGGATGCGATGATGCGCGCGGTCAGCCCCGTGGGTGTGGCCGTGGTCGTGGAGGCTGAGCATTTGTGCATGATTATGCGTGGGGTCAAGAAACCCGGAAGCAACATTATCACCTCTGCCATGCGAGGACGCTTTGAAGAGGACCCGTCGGTGCGAGAGGAATTTTTCTTAATGCTGAAAAGGAGCTAAATGGGCCTGTCTGTTAAAAATGAGGAGATCGGCAGTCTGGCAGGGCTGTGGGAAGAGCTGCGACCTTCATGTTCTTCCTACACCGTGTTCTCCATCCCTCAGTGGTATGCTGTTTGGTGGCAGTTCTTTGGGGATGGGAAAGAGTCTGTAGTCCTCTCTGTGCGCGATCGAGAGGAGCTGATCGGCCTAGCGCCGTTAATGAGGGATGGTGACTGTGTAAGCTTCATCGGTGATACTAACGTATCTGACTATATGGACTTTATTACAACGCAGGGCCGTGAGGAAGATGTTCTCTCGGCGGTTTTTGGGTACTTGAAGAGCCAGCGGTGGGGCCGCTTGGAGCTGCACTGTATACCAGAGAGTTCAGCTGCTCGCGGCTTTTTAGTGGACTTGTGCAAGAGTAACGGCTTTTCGACCTTTTTAGAGACTGAAGAGGTATGTCCGTTAATTAAACTGCCGCCGACCTGGGATGAATATCTGGGAGGGCTAAGCAGGAAGGACCGCCATGAACTGCGCCGCAAGCTCCGTCGTCTTGAAGGCGCGGGCACGGTTCACTACTATGCGGCCGAGGACAATGAAGGACTACCGCTGGCGACGGAAGAGTTTCTTCGTTTACACAAGGAAAGCCGCGAGGATAAGGCAGCTTTTATGACGGATGAAATGCAAAACTTCTTTCGTGCGCTCACTGCAGAATTCGTCAGACTGGGGATCGGGAAGTTATACTTTATGGAGATAGACGGCAAAAAAGTCTCTGCAACCCTCTGCTTCGACTATGAGAATACCCTATATCTGTATAATAGCGGATATGATCCGTCGTTTTCGTATCTCAGCGTAGGGCTTCTGCTAAAGTCCCTTTGCATACGGGATGCTTTAGAAAATGGCAAGGCAATTTTCGATTTCCTGAGAGGCGATGAACCTTATAAGTACGACCTTGGCGGCCAGGACACAAGCATATATAAGCTTACGGTTACCAGAACATAAGAAATTAGTACGATTCCGGGTGGAGCCCAAAGAAACGGACGTTGGCTGCCCGCCTTGCTGAGTCCGTACGCGGGACGGCTCTCGAATCCCGTCCTCTCTCCGAATGTCTCCGGAGGTGGCACTGGCGTCCGACTTGCCTGGGCGAGAGTTACATCGAAGGGAAAACGGTCTGCGACGGCCATTGTTCGACAGGCTTCAATAGTTAGCTGGAGATAGAGTTATGAGGATCGCAGTAATAAGCGTTCACGGGTGTCCCCTCCTGCAGCCCGGCACCAGGGAAAGCGGAGGGATGAATGTTTACGTTAAAGAGCTGTCACGTCATCTTGGCCGTAAGAACCTGCAGATAGATATTTACACCCGGTGGCATGACCCTGACGAATCCCAAGTTGTGCTATTGTCCAAGAACGTCAGGGTGATACATATCGAAGCAGGCGGATTCAACGTGCTGGCGAAAGAACGGATCTACGATCACTTAACAGAATTCTTGTACAACCTGGAGTCCTTTCGAAAGGCCCGCAGCCTCGAATACGACGTCATCCACAGCCATTACTGGCTGTCAGGATGGGCCGGTACTGTCCTGCGGCGGCGCTGGAAGGTGCCTCATATCACCATGTTCCATACTCTGGGTGAGGTCAAAAACAATTCGAGAATCGGAGAGCATGAGTCTCAAACAAGGATTAGAGTAGAGAGACTAATAGCATCGAAGGTAGACCGAATAGTGGCGGCCAGCCCTCAGGAGAAAGACCAGATGGTGCGGCTGTACGGCTCTGCCTCGGCCAGGATGCAGATAATTCCCTGTGGCGTTGACCTAAAGGAGTTCCGCCCCAGAAGCAAGAGCGCAGCCAGGCGCAGGCTTGGACTTGCGGATAAAAAGACTCTCCTGTTTGTGGGTCGTATCGATCCAATCAAGGGCGTAGACATAATGCTTGAATCCGTGTCAAAGTTGGCTGAGAACTACGACATTCAGGCTGTCATCGTCGGCGCGGAGCCCAATGTTACTAACGGCAAGAGCAGCGGCTATCTTGAAGGTCTTGTTCACGATATGGGAATTGCAGACAAGGTAACCCTGGCTGGGTCTGTAGACCACAAGGAACTTCCTCACTATTACAATGCGGCGGATATTTGCGTTATCCCTTCTTACTATGAGAGCTTTGGCATGGTTGCGATAGAGGCCATGGCCAGCGGTACACCTGTGGTAGCCTCAAGGGTTGGTGGTTTGCAGAGTACAGTCAGGGACTGGGAGACCGGCTACCTAATACCCTGGCACTGCGCCGACGCTTTTGTAGAGAGGATAGAGCTTCTCTTGGGAAACGAGGCGCTGCGGTTGAACTTCAGTAAAAAGGGCCGGGCCTCAGTTGCACAGTACGAGTGGGAGAGCGTGGCGGATGAGGTTTTGAGGCTCTACTATGATGTGATACAGAGCTCAAGCCAGATAGCGTCGGCTTCCATAGGATAGTTATGGACCACAATTGGTCCAGCGGGTAATAACAACTTTGGGGCAGTATGGCCCAGGAGGCTGATAGATGGCTGATACATCACCTAACAGGGTCATGCTGGTAATGGCGCATCCCGATGATGCCGAGTTCGGCTCTGGCGGCACCATGGCCAAATGGGCGGCTTCAGGGCAGGAGATCATCTACGTGATCATTACCAGTGGAGACAAAGGCAGCGATGACCCTGGCATGACTCCGGAAAAGCTGGTGGAGACCAGAGAAGCAGAGCAGCGCACGGCGGCGAAGGTCCTTGAAGTCAAGGATGTAATATATCTGCGCTATCCGGACGGGGGCATAGAGGACTCCGCGGAGTTGCGAGAAAAGATAGTGCGGCTGATGCGGGTGCATCAGCCGGATACCCTGGTTACCATGGACCCGCTGCGACGGTACAACCAGCATAGAGACCATCGCATGGCGGGTACGGTTGCCTTGGACGCGGCCTTCCCCTACTCAAGAAGCCATTTGTACTATCCACACCAAATTGCAGAGGGGCTTAAGCCCTGTAAAATATACGAAGCTTACATCGCAGGGGCTGAGAACCCTAACATCGAAATAGATATATCCGAGACGTTTGACACCAAAATGAAGGCTCTCCGCTGCCATGTTAGCCAGGTGCCAAACCTGCCGGAGGACGAGTTTAGAAACCGCATGATAGAGATGGCAAAGCGGTTCTCAGATGGAGCAGAGGACGGCCATCTAAGGGAACGGTTCAGGCGCGTAGAGTGGCGCAGCCGAGACAGGGATGATAGGAAGCCCCCGGTATTACCCGATATGCCCAAAAAGCCGGACGCTTAGTCGGTATGCGGGTGTTGGAACAGGTGGTCCACATCCTCGGGGAATAGTACCCTCTCGTTAAACTCTTTAAACGCGAGTCTGATATTTGGCAGGTCTACTGAGGGCACCTTCAGGAAAGTGGGCCTGCGACCCACCTCCGCCGGAGCGTGAGCGTCCGATCCCTGGACACAGGCGTAAGGTTTTGGATAGCCGCGCATCTCGCCTGCGTTCCACAACATTTTATCTCTGGGGTCTGTTATCTCTAAGGCGCTCAGGTGGTCGCTTTCGTGGATGCGTTTCTTGACGTCTCTGCCGATAAAGCTGCTGGCGATAAAGCCTCTTGGCTCTCTATCTACATGGGCGGCTATTGCAAGACCTCCCAGGTCCTCGACCAGGCGCGAGATCTCATCCATTGGCTGTTCTGTGCTGTAATAGGCGTCTCCCCTTTTGTCCACTTGCTCAAAGCCTATCGCGTTAAGGAAGCGGTCCAGCCAGTTGAGCGGCGTGTCAGGGTCAAAGACCGCCAGCATGTGGCAGCCCTGGGCCGTTATTTCCATACCCGGAAAGATGGTAAGCTTAGTCCCCTTGGCCGCTCTCTGCGCCGAGTCGATAAACGACGAGCTGTTATGATCGGTTATCGCGATACCGTCCAGATCCGCGTAGATGGCTGCCAGCACGATGTCATCCGCTGTGGTGTGGCGGTTTAGCTCCGGGTACATATGGTCTTCGTAACAACGCGAAATCGGGGTGTGTATGTGGAAATCTACTTTTATGAGGGTACTGCCGTCGGGTGCAACTAAGTCGTGATTATTTTGTGACATATTCTTACCTATCTAAGTATAGAGTTGTCATGACAAAGGGGATTGTATCAGATGATAGCAGTTGGCTGCAAGAATACGTCATGAGCGTCATTCTAGCCAAAATATAAGGAGAGTCTCTGAAAAACTCTCCTTGAAAATTAAAGGCATCTCTTAGCTTAAACCAACACGTTTTTTAATTCTTCCTCAGTTATGACAAACATATATACAGCCTCATTGAGATCTACAGAGTCTTCCTTTGCTTTCTCATCCAACTCTTCTAGAGTAGGGGCTGTATATAGCTTCCCCTCATAAATTCCTGCCCACTCGTGAAGGTGCTCTTTGACTAGCTCAGGAAAGATAGCATTGAGCTTCTTGAAGTCGGCCCTATAACGCTGTAGGTCCCTTGCTATATCCTCCCGGAAGGCAGGGTCGTCAACCCGTTCTATGCTTGTCCCCTTGAAACGCAATAGTTCTTTTGGCAATCCAATCCTCACATCCTTTTGTCTTCAAATATTCTGTTATCTTCCAGAAAGGATAACACTTAAGATTATTTGTTTACATCAGTAGACCGGGTACAGGTATCAAACGCCTACCTACAGGGTCAACGCCCAGCCTTAAGCCCTCCAATGTATAAGCTCCAAGCAAGGACTAGGCCATGTTATCACCGAACACAACTATCGTTGTCACACTACGGCCGTCGATACGTACTTGGGTATGTCCTATGTCCATCCCGACAATGCTGTCATCCGCCAGTGTAAAGGGCCACCGTTCGTCTCTATTAACTCCCATCCGCGTTAAAAGTGAAGCGGGCACAAGAGTATAAGATGCTGTTGTGTCCACCAGAGCATCTATCTCTTCGTATACGGAGCCATCGGGTGTTCCAATCTCTATGGTGTAGTGGAATGTGCCCATCAGGTATCCGGCTTAGCCCGGAATCATGCCTTCACCCACAAATAAGTTTCGCGCTTCATCAAGACTGGTATCCGGAGGCGGCAAGATCACGTCGGACTCTACCAGTTCGTCCGACATCAGAGGCTTGCCGTTTGTCCTCACGTACTGAAGCATTTCTGATAAAATGCGCTGGAACTCAGCAGCATCTCCCCTGGCAGTGACCTCCACCAGCTTATTGTCCATTTCATTCAACTCATCCAGGGCTGAGCTAGGCATCCTGTACTGTTCCTCTGTCGCAATGCGTACTATCATGAACCGGCTCCTAATTGAGGTCGTTCTCCACCAGCCGCGAGCTGGCGCTTCATCGCCTCCAGTTCTGTATCCACATTTTGGTTGGCGGAGAGCCTTGACAGCTCACGTGCCAGGGGGTCGTTTCCTCGGGAGGAGGCATCCTCAAGTAGGCCTGTCTCAGCCAGCTCATCGATAGCCTCAGCCCTCGCCTTCATCTTTTCTGTCTTGTCTTCAATTCTCTCCATGGCCAGGTCAACGTTCGCCATCTCCTCTGACAGGCCCGTTACCGCCTCATTGATGCGTACCGATGCCTCTGCCGCCGAGTACTGCGCTTTTACGACCTCTTTACGAGTCCGGAAGGCGGTGACCTTGGCTTGCAGACGACTCTCCGCCAAAGTCAACTTCTCCTGTTCTTTTTCCAGATCGCCGATTTGAGGGCCCAGGTCGTTCAACTGTATCATGGCCAGTTGTTTGCGCTGCAGCGCCATTTTTGCCAAGTCTTCTCTCCCCGCATTAAGGGCTTGCCGCGCCTGCTCCTCGGCCTTTGCAGCGTCAGCCTGTATCTTGTTGGCCTGAAGCTCCAGCCTGCGCCTGGAGGTCACCACCTCAACCACCCCCTGCTTTACTTTTCGCAGCATCTCCAGCTGTTTTTCGTAGGAATACTCTATGGTCTCACTGGGGTTCTCCGACTGGTCAAGGATTTTCGTGAGCTTTGCCTGTATGACCATAGACATTCTAGATAAAAGTCCCATTTCATTCCCCCTAATTCGGTTATGCGCTAATATTTACTATTGTACCACCAACTATCGGATAGCATGAAGATCATTAGCCGTGATAGGATGGATAATTATGCGAAGGATGTTGTGACGGGAGCAGAAGCAGGTCTTATCAGGTCCCGGGTACTTGAGGAGATAGACCAAAGCCCCACTACCATTGAGCGAGTGAGTGTTACTGACGAAGCGAGAGCTAGAGAGATTATCCGTCAGTATGATGACAAAAACTCCTCTCTCACTGATGCTACTAATACCTATTATCTATAAACGGGTTATATGGTAAACTCCTGATATGGCAGTAGCAACACCGATCGAGTTGACCGACAGCGAACTGAGCGCAGATGGATAAGCAGGTTGTCTCCAAGCAGCGGGTTACCGATCATGGCGAGGTGTTGACCGGAAGGCGGGAGGTCAACGCCATGCTGGATTTGGTGAAGTCCGAGACCGAACGGATAGACGCGCGTTTCCTCGAACCCGCCTGTGGGACCGGCAACTTCCTGGCCGAAATCCTCGAACGCAAGCTCCGCGTGGTCGAGACGCGCTACAGGAAGAGCCGACTTGAGTTCGAACGCTATGCCATTCTCGCCGTCTCATCCATCTACGGCATCGACAAACTCGAAGACAACGTCCAGCAGTGTCGCCAGCGGCTCTTCGGGAAATTCGATATAAGCTACACGCGCTTGTTCAAAGGCAAGTCAAGCGACGGCTGCCGTGAATCCGTGCGCTTCATTCTTGAACGGAATATCATTCACGGCGACGCCCTTTCCCTCACAACCGAGGGCTACAACCCGAGGCCGATTGCTTTCTCCGAATGGTCGCCGGTCAATGGCAGCATGCTGAAGCGGCGGGACTTCACCTTCCACGAGTTGCTCGAGCATGAAGCACTCAAGGAACCACGCGTTTCCGATCTCGGCAAGAAGGTTTTCATCCCGACGCCGCAGAAGGAATACCCGCCTACCCATTTCTTGAGGGTGGCAGATGTTGTCGAGCAGTAACTACAACCCGGACGTGCTCACCTGCATTGCCAACCTGAGCAGTGACGAAGTCTTCACGCCCCCGCAACTGGTGAACCGGATTCTAGACCTGCTGCCGGAGGACCTCTGGAGAGACAAGAAGGCCACGTTCCTCGATCCCGGCTGCAAGTCGGGCGTGTTCCTGCGCGAGATCGCCAAGCGCCTCGACAGGGGACTCGAACAGCAATTCCCCGACCGCCAGAAGCGGATGAACCACATCTTCCAGAACCAGCTCTTCGGACTCGCCATCACAGAATTGACCGCCCTGCTTTCGCGCCGGTCCGTGTATTGCTCCAAGACGGCCAACGGTAAGTATTCCGTCTGCGAGGCGTTCGACAA
This sequence comes from Dehalococcoidia bacterium, assembly GCA_009693005.1. Classification (GTDB taxonomy): domain Bacteria; phylum Chloroflexota; class Dehalococcoidia; order SHYD01; family SHYC01; genus SHYC01. The sequence goes on from SHYC01000001.1 coordinate 54,760, forward strand.
CCCTGAAGGTAACATCCGTTTCGGGCGCGTGGAACACGCCTGGGAGAACGGCCGTTGCCGGTACTGCGGGGCCAACGAGGAGAACTACAAGCGTGGCGGCGAACTGGAAAGCCACGCCTACGATTTCATTCACACCGACAAGCCGGAGAGAATCTTCAACATGAAATTCGACGTTATCATCGGCAATCCGCCCTACCAGTTGAGCGATGGGGGGTTTGGGCGAAGCGCATCACCCATCTATCAGAACTTCGTTCAGCAGGCACAAAAGCTAAACCCGCGATTCCTGACCATGATCATTCCCTCGCGATGGTTCGCCGGTGGCAAGGGATTGAACGATTTTCGAGCCGAAATGCTCGGCGACGACAGAATCCGAAGGATTGTGGACTACGAAGACGCCTCCGAAGTATTTCCGGGCGTGGATATAGCGGGGGGAATTTGCTACTTCCTTTGGGAGCGCGACTCCCGCGGTCCATGCGAAGTTACCAATGTTCACAACGAGGAGCGCGTGGTTTCGGTACGGCCTCTCAACGAGTTTCCAAGGTTGATTAGGCATAGCGAAGCAGTCCCAATCATTCGTAAGGTGTTGGCGAACAAAGAAGCCCGAATGAGCGAGCAAGTGACAAGCAGGAAACCATTCGGTCTCGCAACAAATATCCGCCCACTGAAGTCCGGCGACATTACTCTTCGCTGGCAGAATGGAGATGGCCCTTACGAACGTAAGGACATTAAAGTTGGAGTTGAGATAATCGACCTCTGGAAAACTATTACATCCTACGTTGGCTACGACCATGCGGGAAGCCCCGGCAGCGACGGCCGCCGCCGGATATTTTCAAAGATCGACATCCTACCTCCTAAGACAATCTGCACAGAGACTTACCTTGTGGTCGGCGCATTTAAGGAGAGAGCGCAAGCCGAGAATCTGGCCCGGTAAATGAAAACGCGCTTCTTCAGATTCCTCGTTGCGCAATTCATGTATTCGCATCACATCACGAAAGATTCGTACGCGTTTGTCCCCATCATTGACATGGGTTTTGCCTGGACAGACGAAACGCTCTACAAGCGCTACGGACTGACGAAGGACGAAATCGCCTTCATCGAGTCGAAGATCCGCCCGATGGAGGCGAAGGGTGAGTAACAGCTTCTTCCCGCCGCGCCCGGCATCGCGGCCCACGATCTACGCCTACGGGGATACGAACCCGCAGTATGCGGGCTTGCTCAAGGTCGGCTACACGACAGTGGACGCGCAATCCCGCGTGGCACAGCAGTACCCAACGCGGCGCCCTGGCCAGCCGCCGTACCGGATTGTTCTCGCAGAGTCCGCCATGCGCAATGACGGAACGGTGTTTACCGACCATGATGTACACCGGATGCTGCGGCTCAACGGCGTCAAGAATCCGGAAGGTGAGTGGTTCCGGTGTACGGACACCGATGTCAAGGCGGCCATCATCGCCGTGAGAACAGGCCAACTGAATGAGGAGAATCGATCGCTGGATTTCAGTATGCGGCCGGAGCAGGAAGCGGCGGTCGAGAAGACCGCGGCCTACTTCGCCAGTTGGCGTAAGGAGAAGGGCAATCGCAACAAGCCGCCGCACTTTCTCTGGAACGCCAAGATGCGTTTTGGGAAGACCTTCGCCGCGTACCAGTTGGCGAAAAGCATGGGCTGGAGGAAGGTGCTCGTTCTCACTTTCAAACCGGCTGTACAAGGCGCCTGGGAAGAGGACCTGAACCAACACGTCGATTTCAAGGGCTGGCAGTTCATCAAACCCGGTGGGCTGACTTACGAACAGGCGGACAGGACACGGCCGTTCGTCTGTTTCGGGTCGTTTCAAGACTACCTGGGCCGGAATTCCAGCACGGGCGGCATCAAGACGAAAAACGAATGGGTGCACGCCACGAATTGGGATTGCGTGATTCTTGACGAATACCACTACGGGGCTTGGCGAGAGAACGCGAAGGAACTTTTTGAGGCCGAGGACAAGCAGGAGGTCGAGTTCGGCGAGGGGGAAGGCATCAAGGACTTCGACGAAGACATCATGCCGATCACCACGGACGGCTACCTCTATCTCTCCGGCACCCCATTCCGTGCCATCGCTTCCGGCGAGTTCATCGAGGAGCAGATATTCAACTGGACCTATTCCGATGAACAGCGGGCAAAGCGGGATTGGCAACGCCCCAACAACCCCTACGCCGCGCTGCCCCGAATGGTGCTCCTGACCTACCAAATCCCGGACGCGATTCGGGAAGTCGCTATGCAGGGCGAATTCAACGAGTTCGACTTGAACGTCTTCTTCTCCGCCGAGGGCATCGGCAACAAGGCGAAGTTCAAGTATGAGGACGAGGTTCAGAAGTGGCTGGACCTGATAAGGGGTTCGTTCCTGCCGACCAGCATTGACAACCTGAAACTCGGAGCGCAAAAGCCGCCGATGCCGTTCTCGGACGCGCGACTGCTCAACGTGCTGTCGCACACGTTCTGGTTTCTGCCCAGCGTGGCGGCGTGTGACGCTATGCGCAACCTGCTGGCGAAGAAGCAGAAACGATTCTATCACGACTATAAAGTCATCGTGGCGGCGGGGAGCGCCGCAGGAATCGGTGTCGCAGCCTTGCCGCCTGTTCAGGAAGCGATGGGAGATCCGCTCACTACGAGGACCATCACCCTCTCCTGCGCAAAATTGACCACGGGAGTGACGGTGAGACCCTGGACGGGCATTCTCATGCTCCGCAATTCCTCCACTCCGGAGACCTACTTTCAGGCGGTCTTCCGCGTGCAGTCGCCCTGGACGGTTCGAAACCCAGATGGTGCGTCCCCGAACGAAGAGCAGATCATCAAGGAGGAGTGCTACGTATTCGACTTCGCCCCGGACCGGGCGTTGCGGCAGATCGCCGATTACAGTTGCCGATTGAACGTCGACGAGGCGAACCAGGAAAAGAAGGTGGAAGAGTTCATCAGCTTCCTGCCGGTCTTGGCCTACGACGGCAGTTCGATGAAGCAGATTGACGCCGCCGGCATTCTCGACATGGCGATGAGCGGCACGACGGCAACCCTGCTGGCGCGGCGCTGGGAAAGCGCCTTGCTGGTGAATGTGGACAACGACACCCTGCGCCGCCTGATGGACAACAAAAAGGCGCTGGATGCCCTCATGAGCATCGAGGGCTTTCGCAATCTCAATCAGGAAATTGAGACGATCATCAACAAGTCGGAGGCCGTGAAGAAAGCACGCAAGGCGGCCAACGACGCGGAGGTGTCCGCCAATGAGAAGAAAGAGCTGACCGCGGAAGAGAAGGAATACAAGAGTCTGCGGAAGCAGATTCAGGAAAAGCTCATCAAGTTCGCGACGCGAGTTCCTATCTTCATGTATTTGACCGACTACCGCGAACGAAGCCTCAAGGATGTCATTACACAACTGGAGCCGGGTCTGTTCAAGAAGGTCACCGGGTTGATGGTAAAGGACTTCGAGTTACTTGTGAGCCTTGGTGTCTTCAACAGCGCGTTAATGAACGACGCGGTTTACAAGTTCAAACGCTACGAGGACGCGAGCCTGAGCTACACAGGGATCAACAAGCACGAAGGCGAAGACGTCGGGTTGTACGACACCGTGTTGAGCCGTAATGACTACCAGGCGACTTTCGTCAATGAGGCGGTCGAAGGCTACGACGGCACGAGGTGAACCCAGTGAACCGGCTAGCAACCGATTGACGCAGACGGTTTTGCCGTAATGGAACGTCTAGGCATCTCTTACGCGTTTACTTTTGATCGCAACTTCGCTCAGTGTGGCTTGACCGTTCTCAAAGCATAACCGCTGCGGCTGCAACCGGTCGGTCAAGTGCCGCAAAACAACATAAGGCCGACTAAAGAACTCCCTAATTCTCGCCTCAGATTCGTCAGAGGCGTAGCCATCCAGATATGCCACCTCCGCCTCAGCCATCGTTGAAACGACGATCTCAACATCGCCCCTGTTCGCGGCTGCAATGATAAGATCACATTCCGTCTCAAGCAGCTGATACCCAGCCAGATATCCTAGGATGATGTTGCTACACCAAAGCCGTCGAGGAATCGCCATTATGGGTTTCTCCTACCCAACGCGCACCGAGCGAAGAAACTCTACAGGGTTTCTTGCCGCTTCCTGATCAGGAATTGAGCCAAACTCGGCCTTAGGCGGGCTGTAATCCGGCGTGTTGTCCTCAATGTCGGAGATATTCGTTATGGAGCGCGGTACTCCATTCCTGAAGTAGTAGACCATGCCCCTAACTAACACCCGTCTGTCCAAGAATCCACTGACACGTCCAATCCAATCCGAGTTCTTTGGAAAGAAGCAACGAACGGGTGCACGACTTACACGATCCCATATGGTGAGGGTAGAAGAGCCGTGAAGATTAATTGCCTCTAGGTTCCCCTCAAGAGAACCGAGGTTATTGTAACTCTCAGCAAGAATCCTATTGGCCTTCTCACGAATGTCATCGCGGATGGTGGCCGCTTGCATCTTTTCAACAGAGACTACAATAGCCTTGGCCCGATCTCTTCCGGCGAACAGGCGATTCATTCGCTTCAGATCGTCTAAGGCCGCCTCGTTAAAGTACCTCGGAGGCTCGCTCGCCCCTGCGGTCACAACTGCAAGCCCCTGAGCGATGGCATCAACCGTCTCAGAATCACCCAAGAGAGAGCGAATTGTGACCGTTGGAGCACTGGAATGAAGCTCGTCAATCACCCAACGCCGAGGACTCTTTTCGTGAGTGACAGCATAATCTACGTCTCTGATAAGGCGCTCAATGTCCTCTATCGCCTTTCGGAATAGACTCAGAGACGCAGACTCAGCATCAGGCTGTATAGTGAACGTAATTCCATTCTGCATCATGCCCTCCTGCAACCCCTAATGGGTGCAGATACCCCCTTAGGGGTATACACTAGATTTAGGTAAAAGTCCAGCGCATACGTTTGGTATGCAGGGAGTATTAACTTGGCTAGGAGGGGGCCGAACTCAAAGAGGTTTGGCCTTTTCTGTCCCCGCAAGTCTGTTAGGAATCAAACAAGCTACTAAAGTTACATCTGTCCCAGGCTGTTCGGGCGGAACACCTCGGCTGTTGCCTTCCAGTACTCCCCGAGCTCTTTTGCCCAGGTCTCGGTCTCCTCCACCACCTGTCCTTCCTCTACCTCCTGGCTTAGGCCAATCAGGTTAGCGTTCATATCGGACAGGCGCGTTATCAGTCCGTCAAGGGCGTTCTTCTGCTCCTCTTCCAGCTTGCGGAGGGCTTCCACGTTTTGAGGGCTGGCGTTTACCAGAGGGCCTTTGCCCTGGTCCAAGTCTACCAGACCCTGCGCCAGGATTTTATGTCTTTGGATACGTGCGGCAAGGCCGGGCAAGACCTCTTTATCGATGCTGTTGATCATGACTTTAACATCGGACTTCACGCCCTCGATGGACAGATGTTGTATCTGTCTTTCCAGGGCGTCTCGTCTTTCCAGGGCACCGATAAAATACGGCTCATTGGAGACCGCGCTGTAAAGAAGTATGCGCCGGTATACCATCGGTTCGACCTGTGTTGCCGCCATCCCCAGCCAGCTTACCAGTGATATTGCGGCTGGTATGTACCAGGAGGAGGCAAAGGCAGCCAGTGGAGGCAGGTTAAGCACAGCCAGCACCAATAATACGCCAGCTATGCCAAACCACTTCGCCGGCGAAGCCAAACCAGCTTTTAGTATCGCGCTCAGGGTCCTTAAGGCCATAGTCAGTGGTCCTAGAAGTACTTGGAGAATAGTTCCAACACCTGGGCCAGTGCGTCGCCGCCCCCGCTTTGCGATCCACGAACAACAACACCGCCTGATGCCTCAGCAAATATACGAAGGGTCTCCCAGTCTGCTTCACCTATTCCTACGCTGAAGATATGCACGGGGTTGCCAGGTTTAGAAGCAGAGACAAAGCCTGCCCCTAAAAGGTCTTTCACACCAGGGCCGCCAGATACGCCAACTTTCACTTCCTGTTCCTGTTTGTTCTGGACCTGGATAAAGTCGGAAAGCCCTACTTGGCCGGCGTTGCCTGCTCCGTCGCTTAGTAAAACCACGCCTCGGATGGCTTCGCCGGGTACACCACTGTAGCTGCCTGCCATATCAACTCCACGTTTGGTCGCTTCGTATAGCGCGGCCTGACCGCTGGCCGTCAGAGTGTCTACGGCCTGGGCGATGGCAAAGCGTGTTTGTGACAGCGGCCCTATAGGCACCCTGGTCTCAACTGCGCCGGAGAATGTCACAAGGCCAACGTGGGTGTTTGGGGACGCGGCGTCTATAAAGCGTTTAGCCCCTTGCTTGGCCTGATCAAGCCTTGTGCCGCTCATAGAGCCGGAGGTATCAAGGACCAGGACTGCTACTCCAGACTTTTTGACATCGCGCCAGCTATCCTGGATAGCCTTAGCAGACTCGCTGGGCAAGCGGCCCACCAGCGCTTTGGGCTGCTGTGGGTCTACACCAAGTTTGGGAGTAAGTACATCGGCAAAGGGGAGGGCTGTTCCGGGTCTGAACCCCCATTCCATAAACTTACGCTGTATCTCCTCGCTCCATAGATAGTCACCCAGGACTTTGGCGGCTTCCCTCTGTCCGTGTGTTACCCAGGGCTCATTTGGGATTGCAAATGGATTGTCGTGCCAGACCGTGCCCTCTTTGGGATAGATCGCTACCACGTTGTAGCCCAGGTCGGTGATAGGTCGCTGCTGTACCTGTCCGCCGGGCACCGATTCGGCATTCACCTTGCCCTGATACAGCCAGGGCAGGGTGTACTCCTCTACGGGAGCAAAGTGCAGGAAGTGCGGTCCCTGGAACATCTTTGTTTGGAGCTTTAGGGTCTCCGGATAGTAGTGGTCTACAGTGGCCTGAAATCTTTTTACAAAGTCTCGAACTTCTGGCCTGTTTACATCGGATGGCCTGAATTGTTCCGCGGGCACCCCGGCCGCGGCCAGGGTCAATAGCTGGAGGGTGGAGCGAGCCGTGGAACTGACCGTTGGATCAGTAAAAGCGACCAGGGGCTTCTTTCCCCACTCTACCTTCGCGGTAGGGCAAGCAGCCCATCCATCCGCGCTCTCGGCCAGGTTAAGTATCTCGGACCAGCCGATTGCCCGCTGCGGCCATCCGAGACACTCCGCCATTTCCTTATAAGTAAAGATGACAACAGGGGTCCTGACAATGGACTTAAGGTTGTCCACATCGAAAACTTTGTGCCCGACCTCCAGGTTTACCTGGGCCAGCCAGTCTGAGGTAGATGGACTTACCACAGTAGGAGGCCCAATCGCGCTTGATGGAAACTCGGCATTCTGGTTCAGTTTGGCGATCAGGAGTTTGTACATGTCCCCTGAATTCACAGTTACCGAGCGGGCGTTAACAACGTAGCGACGGTTGTCAATACTAATGGTATGCTTGTCGGTGTTAAAGCGCTCCAGGGCGGGCTGCAAGATGTTCTGCTTCTCTCCTGAGGTCCATACCAGCACATCAACGGTATCCCCGGACCCTACCATCCCTGCCCGGCCGAGGAAGAAGCCGGCTATACCGATGACGAACAGGAGGGCGATAACTAATCTGAGATTGCGCTGCATATCCAACTCATTTGTAGCAAATAATATTTGGCTGTTCTGATGGTTGAATATTACTGCCGGTACTGTAGTGTGTCGACGAGAGAGGCTGGCAATGAGACACTCAGTCATCCGCTGTATATACTCACTGGTCGGGGTGTCATCGATTAAGAGCCGGAATGCCCGTGGTCAGACTTGAGAGAGTATTGGCAGTGAGTGTCTAGCTATAAGCACGGGCCTTGAACACCCTGGAGCTCTTGCCTAAAATAGCTGAGTCGTAACGCCATGCTGAGGTACACTGTTATTTTATTGGTCGCTCAATGTGATAAAATGGCTGGTATGACCGAATTTTGTACGAACTGAGAGGCCCATTTCTTGAAAGGCCGCTACGAATTTATTTCTCCCGTTGATGAGCCCGAAGGTCGTTCCTTACTTAAACCACTTTTCTTTATGTTAAGCCTGGCGATATTCATCGTCGGCGGTTTTTATCTTGGTAGTTGGGCGCTGGCTTACAACATAACGGGCATGGATACATTTCCTTCGCCGGCATTGCCCTCCCTTCCTGGGTTCCTGAGGCCGGCCAGGGTTGACGGTGATGACCAGGTGGTAGATTATGCCAATAAAGACCGTGTGAACATCTTGGTTCTGGGAGTCGACCGGCGGCCGGGCGAATCAACGGAACTCGACCTCGTCCGAACCGATACTATGATGGTGGTATCCCTGGACCCCAAGAGCAAAACAGCTGGTTTGTTGAGCATCCCCAGAGACCTGTGGGTGCCAATACCGCTTACAGGTAACAGCGTTGTTTACGACCGCATCAACGCTGCCAACGTATATGGCGAGCTTTACGAGTATGACGGAGGCGGCACAGCGCTAGCGATGCGTACGGTTGAGTACAACATAGGAGTAAAGATCCACCACTACGTTAAGGTGGATTTTGAGGGCTTCAGCAAAATAGTGGATTCGCTTGGTGGTGTAACAGTAACCTTGGAGCGGCCGCTCATCGATCACGAGTATCCAACGCCAGACTACGGGACGATGAGCATATATATACCTGCCGGCGCTCAGCAGCTGGATGGTGAAAAAGCGCTTTGGTACGCTCGATCAAGGCATATGGACTCGGATCTGAGCCGCATCAAGCGACAGCAGCAAGTACTGCTGGCTATCCGCGACAAAGTTCTCCAGCTAAACATAGTGATCAGGCTGCCAAAGCTCTGGACTGATTTCCGCAGCACCGTTGATACCGATCTCTCCCTTCCGGATATTATTGGGCTTGGGATGGTGGTAAAGGAGGTCAAAAAAGACTCAATATCTTCGTACGCCCTTGATGGTTCTACAGTGCGCGGCGTAACGACGGTCGATGGCGCGAGTATACTAGTGCCGGTGCGAGATGAGATCAAGAAGGTGGTGGACCGGTATCTGTCAGATGACCCCCTGGTTAAGGAGAATGCTAAAGTGCTGATACTAAATGGTACGACCAAAGCTGGTTTGGCAACCAAGACTGCTCAGCGGCTAAAGAATTTGGGGTTTGATGACGATGATATTGAGATCGGCGATACCGGTGTGGATGGCATAAGTGCAACCACCAATATATATGATCTGTCCGGCAAGAAGTATTCCATTGGGCTGCTGGCTGACGCGCTGAAGGTACCCCAAAGCCGAATTGTAATTATAGGCAAGGACAACAGCCATCCGGAAGATATCAGGATAGTCTTAGGCGAAGACGCGCCTTTTGACTAGATCTGCGCCTCTGCTGTAAGCAATACCGTTCTCTTGGCGAAGACCATAAGCAGGGTTGCCTTAGGTTCTCGAAGGCAACTATCTATCATCTCGAGAGCATCGAGGGGTGGGCTAGGCCGCACTATTTTCGTTCACTGGTGTGAAGACGCAAGCCCAAGGTTGGATTCCCTGGCAGTCTGGTATGTGAGGTGTAAGTAATGGAGAGATAAGACATCCCCAGCGGCTTTACTAATGTTGATCTTTCGGCTCATCCAAGCTCCTTTGTACATCGCCTGGATATGACCGCGGAAGCGTTTGAGGCTTCGAAACGTCGCACCTACCAGTTGTTAAATATCCAGGAGGGCCACCGAATACTGGATGTTGGCTGTGGTACCGGGCAGGATGTTAGGTCCCTTGCGCAACTCGTTGGCAGTAGCGGTCGGGTTACTGGAATAGATAGCAGCGAGGCCATGGTCTCCGAGGCACTAAAACGGATGGAAGGTGAAGCTCTTCCGGTTGAATATCTGTCGGGCGACGCTCACAATTTAGACTTTCCCGACCAAGCCTTTGATGGATGTCGGGCGTACCATGTCCTCATGCATCTGGAAGACCCAAGGAAAGCGCTGGCGGAGGTGGTTCGGGTAACAAGGTCTGGAGGGCGAATAGTCCTGTGTGAACCTGATCTTGAGACCTGGATGATTGATGCCCCTAACCGCTCGGTGACCCGGAGGATTCTGAACTTCCGTTGCGATGGCTTTCGTAGTGGATGGGTCGGACGCCAACTGCCTGCTCTCTTTTCGGAAATCGGGATCACGGACATATCTATTGAGCCGGTCACGCTCGAATGGACCGACTATGCGTGGACAGACCAGCGCTTTGGGCTACACACCATTGCGGAGCGCGCTAAGGAAGCGGGCGTGGTATCAGCAGATGAGGCTGCAGAGTGGCTGGGATACCTCGAAGAAGCAGGACGCACGGGTCGTTTCTTCGCCGCCTTCACAATGTTCACCGTGAGTGGCCACAAACCATGACTGAACAAGGGTTATGATAATAATAGTGTGAATCTGCCATACCCAAATGGCGTCTTCACAACCAATGGCCTTGTATCATCGCAAGTCTTCGCTGACAACCGAACAAGCGCCCGTATTTTCAACCCTTGGGTTGAAGGGGCAAGCCTGCAAGCTTCATTCTCTAGACCCCGTTATTCACTTCCTCCAGAAGCTTGAGAAAATCTTCTTCCGTAAGCACCCGAGTGCCTAGAGTAATCGCTTTTTCATGCTTTGACCCCGGATCATCTCCTATTACAACATAGTCCGTCTTGCGGGTGACGTTACTGCTGGTTTTAGCCCCCATCTCCTTGACAATGGCCTCCGCTCGATTGCGAGTTAACGACTCAAGCCTGCCGGTGAATACGAACTCCTTTTCTCCAAAAGGAGCTGGCTTGGCTAGAGTCTTTTCGGCTTCTAACCTGACTCCGGCGCTTCTCAATTTCTCTATCACGCGCCGGTTGCTTTCTTGGTCGAAAAAGTTTCTTACTCTCTGGGCGATCTTAGCTCCAATGGCCGGAATTTTGACGAGTTCTTCCTCCGTAGAACTGGCCAACGCATCAATATCCTTGAAACGGCTGGCTAGAAGATCAGCTGTTTCAAGCCCAACATGCCTTATTCCAAGAGCAAAGAGGACGTTCACGAAGGGCCGCTCCTTGCTTTTTTGGATAGCGGCAACAATATTGGGCGCGCGCTTCTCCCCCATCCGGTCAAGAGCAAGCAAGTCTTCCCCAAGAATAGAGTACAGATCGCCAGGGTCCTTTGCCAGACCGCTCTCCAGCAATACTCTAACTAACGATTCACCAACCCCATCGATGTCCATGGCCTCTTTTGAGACAAAATGCTTCAGCGTCTCATAGATCTGTGCGGGACACACGGAGTTCGTGCAGTAGGACATGGCCTCACCCTCCGGCTTTGCCACCTCACCACCACATCCGGCAACAGGACACACCTTTGGCAGCTCAAAGACCTTCTCCTTTCCCGTACGAAGTGATAGCACCGGCCCGATAACCTGAGGTATTACCTCTCCCGCCCGGTGTACTATTACCGTGTCCCCGACCCGAATGTCCTTGCGCAGTATATCCTCCTCGTTGTGGAGCGAAGCTTGCCTGACGGTGACGCCGCCCACGCTCACCGGCTCCAGAACAGCATAGGGATTGAGACTTCCGGTACGTCCTACGTTTATTGCGATGGACTTCAGTTTTGTAGTCGCCTGGACCGCGGGGAACTTGTAAGCTATCGCCCATCGAGGCTCTCGCCCCACCACCCCAAGCTGCTCCCACAAACTTCGGGAGTCTACCTTGATCACCACGCCGTCCGCCTCATAGGAAAGCTTGTGCCTATCCTCCGTCCACGTCCGGCAGAACTCTACCGCCTCTTCGATGCCATCCGCCAGCCTGTTCTCCTGGTTAATCTTGAAACCAAGCTCTCTTAACATTTGCATGGTTTCCCAATGACTGTCCGGCGCATCGCCATCTGACCTTCCCAGGCCATAGATAAATATGTCCATGGCCCTTCTTGCGGTTACTTTCGAGTCTAGCTGCCGCACGGACCCGGCGGCGGTGTTCCTTGGGTTGGCGTATAATTGGAGACCTTCTCTCGAGCGTTCCTCGTTTAGCTTTTGAAACCCCTGCTTAGAGATGAACACCTCTCCGCGTACCTCAAGCCTGCTTGGCGCATCTTTGCCGAGTCGAATGGGCAGGCTTCGAATAGTACGCAGGTTTTGAGTCACGTCTTCGCCCCTATACCCATCGCCACGGGTGGCGCCCAGGGTCATGCCGCCATTTTCATACGTTAATGATACTGCAAGGCCATCTATCTTTAGCTCGCATACAATCTGAAAACGGCGGCCATCCACCAGCCTTGTCGTCCTGTTATACCAGGCGATGAGCTGCTCGTCGTTAAACGCATTACCGAGACTTAGGAGAGGAGTTGTGTGCGCCACAACGCCAAAAGCGGCAACCGGAGCTGCGCCCACTCTTTGTGTTGGAGACTCAGGAGCAACAAGTTCTGGGTTTGCCTCTTCCAGCGCTTTGAGCTCGTAAAAAAGCCGGTCGTACTCAGCGTCACTGATCTCCGGAGCGTCCAGCACGTAATAATTATAGTTATGGCGGTTAAGCAGTTCTCTGAGTTCTTCAACCCGTGCCTTGATTTTAGGACCGGTCATCAGCTACGTCTCCTTGGACATCGGAAAGTGCATGGTTAGTATAGCATAGGGAATTTTGAGCAAGAAGATATACGAAAGCAGACGGAAATGACTGATCGAGTTATCGCAAAGTCCGTGAGAAGAGCTCGCAGATGCCCCCGCCATGCTCACAAGCCCCTCCAACACCCGGTTTAACACCTGTAGTCTTCTTTACTCTCCCTGACTCTCCGCGCACGGAGTCCGCAAGGCTGACAATAGCGATCATTCTTTCATGGATCGAAGATACTCGACCTATCGGCACTGACACTTTCATAGACCATTAACATTGTGATGCAGATCGCTCCAGGATATAGTAGTGCTAGCATATCTATAGGAGATCGCCGCAAAGGAGGATCAGCATTGATGCGGACAATGTGGCGCCCCAGCCCGGTACACCGTGTAATGTGGATGGTTTGGCAGGTCGATATATCGGCCTCCGTAAAGGCGTGGCACCTATCTAGTTCGGACGCGTACCTGGCTTAGGTACGAACGAAGCTGTTATTTGCGGCTGTGCCGTGGGGTAGTGATGACCCCGATAAAGTAGGAAACGAACAAGCCCCCCTATGCCCTTCTGCGAAAGTGGAAGGGTTTTTCTTATCATATGCAGGTCTTGTGCTCCTACCAGCCCGGTAGTCCGCGAGGATATACCGTCCTAACTTGCATTGTTATTTTAAGTCCGTATCAGAAGCGAAGATGTGCAAGTTATCAGTCGTTGTTGTTCAGGAAAAAGCTTGACAACCAAATGCAGCAGTGATAGCCTAATTATAGGAGAACGCCGCGAAGGAGGCTCAGCAACGATGTGGACGATGTGGCGCCCCAGTCCGGTACAGCGGGTGATTTGGGGGGGTTGGCAGGTGGATATATCAGTCTCCGTCAGGGCGGAGCAGCCGTACAGTTTGGACCCCTGCTTGGCTTAGGCACGAACGAAGCTGTTATCAGCGGCTGCGCGATGGGGTGGTGGTGGCCCCGATAAAGTAGGAAACGAACGAACACCTAGGCCCTTCTACGAAAGTAGAAGGGCTTTTTCTTATCTTATGCAAGTCTTTTACTCCTAGCAGTCAGGTAGTCCATGAGGATATACTGTCCAAGCTTGTCCGGCGATGTGTAAAACGCTTTTCCCCTATTTATCCGCGTCATCTGGCTTACAAATTCCTTCAGGTAGTAGTTCCTATCCAGCATGAAGGTATTTATGGTTATTCCCTGCCTGGTGCAGTGGCGCACCTCGTTCAGCGTCTCCTGAATCGTCCTGGGACTTGGGGGGTAACCGAAGTATACGTTTCCCTGCTCTACGTGGGCCGTGGGCTCGCCGTCGGAGATGAGGATTATTTGCTTTGTCCCTCCCGAATGGCGAGACAGCAGGCGCTGCGAAACTATGAACCCCTGCTGCATATTGGTGCCATAGCCAAACTCGTTGACTTCCAGATACGGCAATGACTTTCCTTTCACTTCTTTCGCATACCGAGAGAAGCCGATAATGTATAAGTTATCGCGGGGGAATTGAGTGCTTATAAGATTATGTAGCGCAAGCGCTACCTTCTTAGCCGCATGAAAGCTGCCGCGACGCGCCATCGATAAGCTGACATCCAGCATGAGCACGGTAGAGCACTGGCTTGTCTGCGTTGTCCTGTGCACCTCAAAGTCACTTGGGATAAGCCTGACGGGTATTCCAGGCCCTGCTCTCCCGACCGCATTCAGCACAGTCTTCTTTAAGTCCAGCAAAAAGGCATCCCCATACTCGTACGTCTTGCTATCCTCAGCCACCTCAAGCCCCAGTCCATGTCTCTTTGTATTGTGCCCTCCATACTTGTCTTTTTTTATTCGCTCGAATATATCCCCTAATGCCTGCTGGCCTATCTTCCTCATGCCGAGCGGGGTCAACTCGTACCCCGCGCCAACTTTCCTCACATATCCCGAATCCTCCAGAGTTTTCCCAATATCCATTAGCTCTCCTACGCTGTCGGCCTCTTCCTCCCCCAGCAGTTCTTTTACCTTCTCTCTGTCTACGTCCCGCAGACCGTCTCCATACTGGGCAGACTTTAGGTGCTTCTCCAACGCCTCTATATCTCCAAGTTCTGCCAGTACGTCCAGGGCCTCGGTCAGGTTCAGCCTCTTCCCTCCCCTAAAGGGGTATCTCCTGGGCCGGTCCCAACCCATTAGCGCCTCAAGATACATGCGCATGTCAGCAACTTCATCCTGCATCCCCATCCGCTCCAACATCTGCCCAACTATATCTCCCAGCGACCCCTTTTGTTGAGGGGATAGGCTCTCCAGGAGGCTCCGCATGTTCTGCATTCGCTCTCCGATGCCCTCGAGGAGATCATCGAGGCTCCTCGGCCCGTCCTCTCCAAATATCTCCTTGAACTCTTCTCTGAAGCCGTTAAAGTCCGGGTCTCCTCCCTTCGACCTCTCATACAGCATCCGGTTCATCCGCCGCACCATCTCCGCCAGACCATCCGTTCCCGCAGCAGCATCGCTCTTAAACTCAAAAATACTGCTCCCCACCTGGCCTTTGACCATCTCAAGCAGCTCTTCGTATTTCTCTCGGGCCCCCTGGTCCAAGAACTCGTACTCGCCAAGGCTCTTTAGTCTTTTGCCCAGGTCTGAGGGCAGGCTATCCGGGTACTCTTTCCTTTCTTCAGCCATACTTTCCATATCGTGCATCAGATCCGTGGCCTCTTCCGTGGAGAATCGACCTTCATGCTCCCCTTCGATACTATCCCTGGGCTCGCGCAGCCGCCGCTCGATGGTGTTCCGCTCCATATCGACGACATCAACCAGGCCCTTCCGCACCTCATCGAGCAGGCCGCTAAGATCGTACTTCTCCAGCAACCGCTGCCTCTTGAGCCTGAGCTTCTCCAGCATCTCCTGGACACCTATCAACTCCTTATTCTTAAAGCCGCGCTGCACCATCATCTTCATAGCAGAGTTAAGGTCGCCCTGAGAGAGCAGGTACTCTGAAAGCTCACGCATTAGCTCATTAGGCCCGAGACTCGGCGGTACCTGGGTCTCGCTCCATTCACTATATCTGTAGTAGTACATCGTAACCTCTTCTCAAGGCGTCCCTATGGGAAATTAGAGCCAGTGGGCGCCCCGGTTCGATCAGACCGATTGCAAGTCGGAAACTCCTGCCGGAGGGCGCCCCAACTGGACAGCACATTCACTTTGCGATTTGCGCTCTGGTCGGGTACATTAAGGAAGGACTATTTCTCTTGAATTTTAACACTTTTGGAGGACCAGTTGACTACTAATAGCACTGTGACCATGGATACCATCGTATCCTTATGCAAGCGTCGGGGCTTCATCTTTCAGAGCAGCGAGATCTATGGCGGCCTCGGCAGCACCTGGGACTACGGCCCTCTTGGGGTCGAGCTGAAGAACAACGTGAAGCGGGCCTGGTGGAAGGCTGTGGTACAGAAGCGGGAGGATATGGTAGGCATAGACGCCGCCATCCTAATGCACCCCCAAGTGTGGGTAGCCAGCGGCCATGTGGCGGGCTTCTCTGATCCGTTGGCGGAATGCAAGAGTTGCAACCACCGCTTTCGCGCCGATCACATCGAAGGAAACCGCTGCCCCGACTGCGGGGGCGAGCTTACGGAGCCCAAGATGTTTAACCTAATGGCCAAGACCTTCCTGGGCCCCGTGGAGGAGGAGGCCGCTGTTGTCTACCTCCGTCCCGAGACCGCCCAAGGCATCTTCGTCAATTTTGAGAACATCCAGACCACCACCAGGAAAAAACTGCCCTTCGGCGTGGCCCAGGTCGGCAAGGCCTTCCGTAACGAGATCACGCCGGGCAACTTCGTCTTCCGCACCAGAGAGTTCGAGCAGATGGAGATCGAGTATTTCGTAAAGCCGGGCACGGATGAAGAGTGGCACAAGCGCTGGCTGCAGGACCGCTTCAACTGGTACCCGTCCCTTGGCATGCGCGCTGAGAACCTGCGCCTGCGCCAGCACGGCAGCGATGAGCTTGCACACTACGCCAAGGACTGTTACGACGTCGAGTACCTCTTTCCCATGGGCTGGTCCGAGCTGGAGGGCATCGCCAATCGGGGCGACTTCGATCTGCGCCAGCACGCTCAATTCAGCGGCAAAGAGCTTAACTATTTCGACGACGAGGCAAACGAGCGCTACATACCGTACGTCATCGAGCCTTCCGCGGGCGCAGACCGTTCCACCCTGGCCTTCCTAATCGACGCCTACCGCGAAGAAGACGTACAATCGGGCGGTGGACAAACGGAGAAGCGGGTGGTCCTCAAGCTGCACAAAGACCTGGCGCCCATAAAGGCGGCAGTCCTACCCCTTAGCCGCAACCCGCAGTTAGTCCCCACCGCCAAAGAGGTGCACAGCCTCCTGCGAGAAAATACGGACTGGATGACCCAGTACGACGACGCCCAGTCCATCGGCCGCCGCTACCGCCGACAGGACGAGATCGGCACCCTCTACTGTGTCACCATCGACTTCGACACCATCAACGACCGCGCCGTCACCATCAGAGACCGAGACAGCATGGAGCAAGAGCGTGTGCCAATCGACGAGCTAGTGGCTGCGCTGAAGCAAAAGTTAGGATAATTCCTAGAGGTCACATTGGTGAAACCGATAGTGTTTTCGCGGCATGCCCTATTGCAAATGGAGGAGCGCGGTGCTTCAAAAGAAGAAGCAGAGCTAAGTATAAGAACGGGTGAGCCTTAGCCAGCCAAATTGGGAAGACAAGCGTTCCGCAAGAAGTTTAGTTTTGAGAAAATTTGGAAAGGGCGCTACCATACAGTCAAGCAAGTTATGCCTGTAGTGGCGGAGGAAGAAGACAGGTTATTTGTTATCACGGTCTATGTGTTCTACTTTGGAGGAAGCCATGAGAATTAGCTATGACCCAGAGGCAGACGCTCTATATATCTCCTTTAAAAAGGGACCGGTCCAGGTAACTACTATTCGACTCACTGAAGATGTGGCAATAAACCTAGGCCCAGGTGAGGAGATTTTTGGAATCGAAGTGCTGGACGCTTCCCAACACGTTGGGACTTTACCGGAAGACGCAGAGTCTGGGTTTGACGATCCCGAGATAATCAAGCTCCTATTAGGTCCACTTATTGAATTAGGAATACCCGAACATCACGGTAGAAAATAACGTAGCTTGAGATTGGCCCATAAGGGATTGGTGTGGGAAAGATTTGAGAGCAATCCAAAAATAGCTAAGACCAGCCAAGATACCGAGAGCAATGCCAATTATTGACCTGAATGAACAGTTCATTAGAGCCGTGTCCCTTATCGATGAGGGTAAAGACCTTTTTATTACCGGAAAAGCAGGGACAGGGAAATCGACCCTTCTTGAATATTTCAGGGCCAATACGGATAAAAAGGTGACTGTTCTCGCGCCGACCGGCGTGGCTGCCTTGAACGTCCGAGGCCTGGGCTTGCCCCGATCTCACGGACATCTATAATAGGGGGTGAAGACCCAGAAAGGATGTCGAGATGGAATCTAGAGAGAGTAGGCAACGGCGTACGTTTACGCGGGAGTACAAGACGGAGGTGGTTGATCTGTGTCGCAGCAGCGGCAAGACAGTCGGCCAGGTGGCACGTGACCTTGATGTGAGCGAGACGGTGGTACGGCGCTGGGTCAACCAGGCAGAGACCGACGCCGG
>SHYC01000018.1 GCA_009693005.1 Dehalococcoidia bacterium
TCTTGTAAAGCCGTGGTACGCGCCAGGATAGACATGTAATTCAGTCGGCACGCCTGCCCGCAGCAGCCGACGCGCATACTACAAGTCTTCCTCCAAGAATAGGTCTAGTGTGCCCACAGCGATAATGGCGGGTGCCAGGCCCTCGAGGCGCTCAGAGCGTGCGGCGGCGGCGTACGGCGAGATGCCCGCGCTGCCCGGCGCCTGCCCGAGGTAGCAGGTCCAGCCAAAACGATTGGAATCGGCCGTCCAGACAAATTCCCCCGTGAACGGGTGTGGGTCGGTCGTGGTGACGGTGCGATCGTCGAGCATGGGGTAGATCAAGAGCTGGAATACGAGCGGCACCTTGCCGCGATCGCGCGTAACCAGGCTCAGCCCGGCCGCTAGCCCGCCACCTGCGCTGGCCCCTCCAACTGCGATTCGGTCCGGGTCTATTCCGAGACCGACGGCATTGGCCTGGAGCCATTCCAGTGCTGAGTAGCAGTCTTCAACCGGTCCGGGGAATGGCGTCTCCGGTGCGAGGCGGTAATCGACCGACACAGCAGCACAAGGGACCGCGGCGATGATGCTCTTGAGGCCATCGTCCAGTTCGGCGTTACCCATTACGTAGCCGCCGCCGTGAATCCAGAGGAGAGCGGGCAACGGACGCGCGGCGCGCTTCGGGAGGTATACCAGCACTCGAACGCTGGGCGCGCCATGCGGACCAGGAACGTACCGTTCTATCACCTCAACGTCAAGTGACTCAGACGAGAGTTGATTGTTTTGCGTGAATGCCGCGGCCCTGAGGGCGCGGATCTGCAGTAGCGTTTCCAGTGTAAACTGGGTGCTGGGGCTCCCGTCGAGCGATGAAATAAGCTCAGGGTCGATAAGATGTCGACTGGTCATAGAACCCCCGCGGCTGTCACCGGCAACGTCTCTCCGTGCTTCCGCATGCTTATTAAATAGCCTCGAATGGCCTCTTCCCGGCCGCGGCGTTGGGAATGGCCGCCTGGCAAAGCAGGACAGCTGGCCACCGCATAGCCGTCTTCGTCTTGCTCAAGAGTAACAATGAACTTCATGTTATCCTTCAACTGTATTCGTATATTTCTATGGGAAGGAGAGGCCCAAAATTCGGGCGGTCTCTCCTGAAATATTCTATCAAGCCGACACCGCTAATATGGTGTTCCGGCGCCTAGCCTGCGTCTTGTTTACGGTGGGCGATGAAGGGCTCGAACCTCCGACCTTCTGTGTGTAAAACAGACGCTCTAACCAACTGAGCTAATCGCCCGCACGTGCTAATTATAGCAGAAATCACTTGCGCAATACCTCTTCTGTCTGTAACCTAGTCAAAGATGCGCCGCCTGGCTTGACGGTGTTACTTCCTCTTTTCGGGCTCGTTATAAGGCTTGGTAATTAGTGTTGTTAAGTTAATGAGGAAAAAATATGCGCATAATTACTTGGAACATGAGAAGAGCCACAGAAAAAAGTACCGCTTGGAAGATTTTGACTGATTTGAATCCGGACCTGGCATTACTGCAGGAGGTCTCAGGTATATCGAGTGCTATTCGCGAGTTGTTTGATGTCAAGTTGTGCAACGCAATTAGTAAAATTGGAAAACCTCAAAAATTTGGAACGGCAATTCTTGCAAGAGGAAAAATCATTAATGAACTGCCGTTATCTTCTGAATATGATTGGGTAAATCGGGAACTTGAGTTTTTTAAAGGAAATTTTATAAGTTGTATCGTACAGCTACAAAATCAAGAACCTATAAATGTGGTTTCTGTTTATAGTCCTGCTTGGCCTGTGGACAAAGAAAGATTAAAAGAAATAGATGTCTCTCCTGTAAAACTACAATTGAATCCCAATGTTTGGGGTACCGAGATTATTTGGGCAGCGCTTAAAAATACAATCTCTAGTGATGAAGCCTGGATAGTTGGCGGCGATTATAATAGTTCTGAAACATTTGACATAACGTGGCAGGACAAGAATAAGGTAAGATTTGGTATTCGAAGTCACGGCAATGTGGAAATGATTGCACGAATGAACAATTTGGGATTTACCGAATGTCTCCGTGAATATAATGGCAAAATTGTGCCCACCTTTAAACACTCTCGTGGAGGAATTGATCATCAAATAGATCATCTATTTGTGACAAACGGCTTATATCCACGACTAAAAACATGTGCAGTTGGTAACCAGTCAATTATATTTGGTAATTCGTTGAGTGATCATCTGCCAATAATAGCGGACTTCAAGGATATCTAATGCGCAGCACTTAAGCCACATGCTCCATCATCGGCAGTGGAACACAATACGCGCTGCTGTCCTATTCGACAATAATCAAGGAATGCGACATGCCCATAATAGTCCTGGAACCGGAAATAGCGGCTAGGATCGCGGCTGGAGAAGTAATTGAGGAGCCGTCCTCCGTGGTCAAGGAGTTATTGGAAAACTCCCTGGACGCTGAGGCGCGCCGCATCTGGATCGTAATTGAAGGCGGCGGCCTATCTCTCATTCAGATAAGAGATGACGGCGCAGGTATACCCAATGAAGACGTCCAGGCGGCATTTTTGCGACATGCAACGAGCAAGCTGTCCAACGATGGCAGGCTGGACTGTGTCTACTCGTTGGGGTTCCGCGGCGAGGCGCTTCCCAGCATAGCCGCGGTCGCGGAAGTGGAGATGCTGACCAGGACTCGTAGCGAGGACGCGGGCACCTACGTTCGACTTGTAAACGGGGCTGTCGCGGCCTTCGAGCGTCGGGCGGCTCCGGTTGGTACTACGGTAACCGTTAGAGACCTTTTCATGGATATACCGGCCCGTAGGAAGTTCATGCCTTCGACCCAAATTCTGTCCGGACGGATTTCACACCTGGTATCGCGGCTAGCTCTGGGTGCGCCGGGTGTGCGGCTTAGTCTGGTGTCCGAGCGGCGCAGGTCCTTCGCTTCGGACGGCACCGGCTCGGTAAGAGATGTGGTGTCAAGAATGTACGGCCCGCAGGTGGCAGAGGCCATGTTGGAACTAGCGCCTGGAGCCGTCACCGGCTTTGTATCTCCGCCGTCCGTTACACGCGGCACCCGCGGCAACGTATCGCTCTATGTTAATGGCCGCTGGGTCATCAACCGGTCTCTCGTTGTCGCTGTGGAGGAGGCATACCACGGACTTCTAATGGTAGGGCGCTTTCCGATAGCGGTTGTCAGTCTTAATGTGCCTTTTAATGAGGTTGATATCAACATCCATCCCTCTAAGCGAGAGGTAAGATTGCTTAAAGATCGGGAGATGTTCGGCGAGCTGCAGAGGGCCGTACGTCGCGTGCTCCTCGAAAGCTCCCCGGTGCCGGGACTCCTTACGGAGGTAGAGGCCGGCCCTCCCTTTACCGCGGCCCAGCCTACGTTCGTTCCGGGGTATGCGCATAACAATGCGCAGGCGGCGTCCTTCTGGGCTGCTCAGGATACTATCCACGCGGGGCAAGCGGCAGAGACGCAGCCTGCCCCTCTACCGCTGATGCGGGTGTTGGGGCAGCTCGGCAGCACCTATATCGTCGCGGAGGGACCTGACGGAATGTATATGGTAGATCAGCACGCGGCCCATGAACGAGTGCTCTTTGAGAAGATACTTGGGGACCTGGAGTCCGGAGCCTGCGAATCGCAAGGTCTTCTGGAGCCTATAGTTGTCGAGATGTCGGAGGAGCAGAGGACAGCGCTCCGGAACGGTGAGGAGATAATGAAGAGGGTAGGCTTCGGAGTGGAGTCCTTTGGGGAAAACACCGTCTTGATAAGGTCTGTGCCTTCTATCATAAAGGAAGGCAGCGCGACCCAGGCTTTGGCGGACACCCTGGACCAGATGGCGCAAGGGAAGTCTTCTACGGACTGGCAGGAACGGATTGCGGCCTCTCTGGCCTGCCACGGAGCCATCAAAGCCGCGCAGCCCCTCCGTTTCGAGGAGATGCGCCAGCTGATACTGCAGCTCGAAGAGGCCGCCAACCCCAAGACCTGTCCTCACGGCAGGCCCACCACGTTGTATCTAAGCTCATCTCAGTTGGAGAGGCAGTTTGGCCGGAGATAGTTGGAAGGCGATCAAAAAGTAGTGGCGATTGATAAATCGCCACTACCGCTGGGGATTGTCGCCTCTTGTAGTGAAGCTATCGAACTATGCGCGCTAAACAGGCAGGAATCTAGGAATACAGCGCCGCGTTGGCGTGTTCTGAATCACGGTTTTTCTCTTTAGCCTCGGCTATTATGCCGGAGAACTTGGATATTGTTTCTTCCCGGCCCACCTGAAAATACTCATAGTTGACGGGCGTCCACGGCTGTTGGTCTTCCGGAACGTCGTCCTCGGCGAATATGGCGTTCACCGGACATTCGGGGATGCAAGCGCCGCAGTCTATGCACTCGTCCGGGTTTATAAACATCAGAACGTCGTCATCCTCCGCGTAAATGCAGTCTACAGGACATACTGCAACGCATGATGCGTCTTTTACCCCAACACAGGTCTCCGTGATAATGTATGTCATATTCCTTTGCTACCTCCATGTAGGATTTTTGAAGTATAAGCGATCACACCTAACTTGCCGTCTATGGGCAGTTTGAAAAGCAGATTCATCTTACACTCTTTTCTAAACGGATACAAGGGCGCGATCCGCCTCATAATATCTGGAAAAGTGGATGGAGATAAGAGTCACCATGGCAGCTATCCAGAGAAAGCTGTGCCGTCTGGCCTCTCCTTAAATTCTTGACATGTATAAGACTTAACTATACCATTCAAACTGTCGCACTTTTCCCATCAAGCCCTAAAAAGGATATATAAATGGACTCTATCTTCGATCTGCACGTACACACCCTTATGGGTAGCCGTGACAGCGATCTGTCACCCGAACAACTGGTGGTGGAGGCCTCCCGCCTTGTCCTCAAAGGCGTACTCCTGGCCGAACACGACGGCTGGCCGGCCAATGACTTCAACAAGTTTTCGGAGCAGCATGAGTTGGTGATGGTCAATGCCCTTGAGGTCTACACTGATATGGGCCACGTGATCACCTTAGGAATGAAACGCTACTATCCGGGCGTACGCGATATTCGTGAGCTGCGCAGAGTGGTAGACGAGGTCGGCGGCTTCATGATCCTGGCTCACCCCTTTCGCTTCTTATCCGGACCTCATGGCCAGTTTACCCGCAACCAATTATTTGTGGACCCAGCGCTCGTTCCCAAGACTGCATACGAAGCCCTGTCTCATCCTGTTTTCGAACTGGTGGATGCGATCGAGGTGGTAAACGCTGGGACGGATGAGATCGATAACCAGTTCGCCTTGGAAGTGACAAAGCTGTGGGGCCGACCGGGCACCGGCGGCAGCGACGCTCACTCTACCCACGGCATCGCACGCGGCGCCACCTTGTTTCACGGCGAGGTCCGTAACGAACGCGACCTGCTGGACGCCCTGCGGGCAGGCGCGTACACGGCTTTGGAGGGCTACAATAAGGGTCAAGTGATATTCTACGGCGAGCCTCCCGATTGGATATCTCCTACTGACGGTACTGTAAACAATCTCCCGATAGGGAAGCACTATGGACTTTGACGAGCGGCTTGATGCGACGCTTGAGGCTTTCCGCACCGATGTCAGGAATTGGCTTGCCGCCAGCTTCCCCAAGACTACTCAACTACTCGGAGCCGCCCTGCCAGTTACAGAGGGCACAGAGCAGCGCCGTGATTTGCAGTCCCAGTTGGCTGACAAAGGATGGTCTGCCCCCTCATGGCCGGCCGAGTATGGCGGCGGTGGTCTTACTCCCGATTATGATCTCGTAGTCCAGCGCGAGCTGGAGGCCCATAACCTCCCCACGATGCACGGAGCCAACCGCAGCTCAGGTTCGGCTATCCTAGCCTGGGGCACGCTGCCACAAAAGCAGAGCTTCATCCCCGCATTGCTCCAAGGCGCAATCGTCGTCTCCAAACCGTTCTATGAGGCATATTCGGTGGCCTATCCGGATGGGGTGCGTACCAAGGCTGTTAGAGACGGAGACGTCTATATTCTTACCGGAGAAGAGGTGTTCGTAGGGTATCGCGGGTCGTCCACCCATTTTTGGACAATCGCGGTCACGGATGATAAAGCGCCGCCGCATAAACGACTAAGCGTGTTTCTCATCTCTCGTGAGCTTCAGGGTGTTGAAACTGCCCGTCTGGAGACCATAGCCAGCGAACCCAGGATCGTGGTCACGATGGACCAGGCGCAGGTGCCAGCCGAGTACCGAATAGGTGACGAGGGCGATGGGGCTTTGGTGGCACACCATGCTCTTGGTGCTGAGGCGGAAGCCGAACAAACGATGAAAGAGCACGATACCATGGTCGCGGCCTTGATAAAGTATTGCGGTGAGAAACATGTACGAAAGCTGCCTAAGGAGCAGTACCAGCGGATTCAACAGATGGTGGCCGAAGCCCACATAAATGGTCAAATACTGCGGTTGATTTCGACGCGTAACCAGTGGATGCGCTCCAACGATCAGGAGATGACTTTCCAACCGTCTCAATTCGCGATGCTTGCCAGAGCGATGCGTCCCCGGCTATCCGATATAATGCTTGAGAACATGGGGCCGCTGGCGCTGGTAAACGACGAGCGCTGGTCTATCTCCGACGGAGCTGCCGAGGCTTTTCAAAGGTCGAGCCTGCCTGGGGTTACTGCTGGTGATAGCGTCGGTATCTACGAGAATCTGATTGCCCACCACCTCCGACTTCCGGCAGTCGATCCCGCGGGGCGTTCGTCAAGCAGTCCAGACTTGTAATCGTCCCTGCAAATTCGGCGCTTAGCCCGTTTGGGAGATGCGCTTAGGGACGTTGTAGACCCGCGTATGCGAGGCACATGAGCCCTCAGCTAGGGAATAGTCCATAATGAAGAACCCCAGCGCCGATTAGTCGTGGGCTGTTTTTCGTTCCTAAAACGCTGAGGCTGGTGCGGATATCCTAGCCCAATAAAACTTCTCCAGCTATGAGTCTAGCGCGTTTCAAAGAACTCCTCCTTTTTTGAGCCATGATATAATCAGCCCACTCGCCAGTGTCTCTTTTCCGACGTTCTTCACGGTTCAGAACGAGGGAACGGAGCTTCTCTTTCGCCAGGCAATTTCTCTGAAAGAACTGCAGGAGACTTTAACCGCCATGTGGGGACACAGCATAAGTGATAAACAACGACCAAGGCCAACGCGGCCGGTCTGGCCGACCCTGCGCGGGGCAATAGGGCTGCTTCGTCCATACCGGCTCATAGTCCTCATCTATATATTCACAATCATACTTTCGTCGCTGGCCGGCCTGGGCCAGCCACTATTGATAAGAGAGCTAATTGACCGCGCGCTCCCTCAAAAAGATGGGGACCTGCTTAACCTACTGGTCCTGGGAATAGTTGTACTGGTCATTTTGGCGGCCTTGAACAGTACGCTGCAGTCATACCTTAGCAACCTTGCGGCTCATGGGGTAATGTTCGACTTGCGCAGCCGCATCTACAGGCACTTGACTGGAATGTCGCTTCGCTGGTTCACTGCTAACAGGACCGGCGAGTCCATATCCAGGGTTAGCAACGACGTTGGAGGTATCCAGGGCGTTATTACAGATACCATGGGCGGTGTCGTCGGAGATGTCATCACGCTTGTGAGCACCCTAGTTGTGATGTTTGGGATGGACTGGCGGCTGGCTCTCTTCTCAATAATATGCGTTCCAATCTTTATTATTCCAGCGAAAAGGGTTGGCGGTATGCAGCGCCAGCTGGTAGGCGAGACCCAGGAGCAGATGGCAGGGATGAACAGCCAAATGCAGGAGTCTCTCTCCGTAAGCGGCGCGCTGCTTATGAAGACCTTCGGACGGCAGGACGATGAGATCGATACCTTCTATCAGACCGCCCGTAAAGTGCGAGACCTCAACATCCGACGAGCGCTTATAGGCCGCTGGTTTCGTACCTCGATCAACCTCTTTGGCTCCATAACTCCGGCGGTCGTCTACTGGTACGGCGGGCACCAGATCATCGGAGGCGAGGCATCGCTGGGCACGGTGGTAGCTGAGGCCGCCCTTCTGGGACGGCTATTCGGCCCTATATCCAGTCTACTAGGCGTTCACATCTCGGTCCTCAGCTCAGTCGCCCTGTTCGAGCGGATATTTGACTACCTGGACCTGGCTCACGAGATCAAGGACGCGCCTCATGCTACGAAGCTCCGCAACGTGCGCGGCGGCATCTCCTTTGACGACGTTAGCTTCTCCTACGTCAAGGGCCATCCTACACTACATAACCTATCTTTCGAAGTCCCAGCCGGGAAGTTTGCGGCGCTCGTTGGACCAACCGGCGCCGGCAAGACGACCATAGCCTACCTCATTCCGCGGCTTTACGACGTTGATAACGGCCGCGTGCTCGTAGACTGCCAGGACGTCCGCGAGGTCACGCAGGCTTCTCTTGCTGAGGCGATAGGGATGGTGAACCAGGAGCCTTTTCTATTCCATACGTCTATTCGCGGTAATCTGCGCTATGCCCGGCCCGATGCGACGGACCATGAGGTCGAAGCCGCTGCCCGCGCCGCCGACATCCATGGCTTCATCGTCAGGTTGCCCCATGGCTATGAGACGATTGTCGGCGAGCGCGGCTACCGGCTCTCCGGCGGCGAGAAACAGCGGGTCGCCATCGCCAGGGCGATCCTGAAAGACCCGGCTATCCTAATTTTGGACGAGGCTACATCCAGTGTAGACACAGCCACCGAGCGTATCATTCAGCAGGCCATAGAGCGGTTATCACACGGACGGACCGTGATAGCCATCGCGCACCGGCTGTCGACGATTTTATCGGCTGACGTCATTCTCGTTATCGACCACGGGCGGCTCGTAGATTCGGGACGGCACGAGGAGCTTCTGGCTCGCGGCGGCCTGTACGCTGATCTCTATGAAAAGCAGTTTGGCGCGCGACCGGCCGCTGGCTGTGGAGCTGGTATAGCCTTGTAAAGTGGCCAAGTCGCTAGTCCATTGTAGGGTTAGACCTCCGTGTCTACCCACAAGCTTTCCAAGGAAAGGAGAACACGTATGTTAATTCAAGGGTTCAGGCTTCTTGACCTCACCGGCAATTTTCCTCCCGGTGTTACCTGTACTCACCTCCTGGCTGACATGGGTATCGACGTGATCAGGGTGGAGGCCCCTGCCGATCCGCACCGCAGAGATGATGAGAGTGACAGGGCCAAAGCATACGACTTCCTCAATCGCAATAAGAGAAGCATTGTCTTAGACCTGAAGGAGCCGGCCGGCAAGGAGGTGTTCTATCGACTGGTCCGGAGCGCCGATGCCGTGCTGGAGTCTTACCGGCCAGGCACCAGCAGGAGACTGGGGATCGACTACGACACCCTGAAGAAGCATAACGAAGGAATAATCTACTGCAGTATCAGCGGCTACGGCCAGGAAGGGCCTTATGCCGAGGTCGCGACCCATGACACCGAGGCCAGCGCTGCTCGAGGCGCCTTCGGTTACGTAGATGACACCGTTATGACACCCAGCATGGTCGGTACTCTTCTCGCCGATGCTGGCGCGGGTCTGCACGCTGCCATGGCTATCCTCGGGGCTTTGCTGGCCAGGACTGCCTCCGGCAACGGCTGCTATATTGACATCGCGCTGGCAGACTGTGTATCGACTTTCCAGTTGGCCAAACTCCAGCGGTATCTTGAGGCAGGACAGGTGAGCCCCGCGGCCCATCTGGACCGTGCGGCCTTCAAGTGCAAGGATGGCAAATTCATCGTCCAGGCCAACGTGGAGCCGCGAAACTGGGAGCGGTTCTGTCAGGTCATCGGACGTCCGGACTTCCTCCAACTGCCCAACGCGGATGAGGCTACTAAGAAAGGTATGGTCGACGAGATCAGGAAGATCATGCTGGCCAAGACTCGCAACGAGTGGTTCCAGGAGATCGCTGCTTCCGGAGCCAGCGTGGCGCCGTGCCTCGAGATAGCGGAGGTCATGGAAGACCCCCAGGTGCAAGCCCGCGGCCTTATATGGCAGCTGGAGCACCCAACGGTAGGAAAGGTCAAACAGTGGGGCTTCCCGATAAAATTTTCCGATGGTGATATTACTTTACGTAACTTTGCTCCGGCTACTGGTGGAGATGGCAAGGCCATCCTGGAGGAGTTGGGGTATGCCGCATCTGAGGTCGAGTCTATGGCAAGCGCGGGCGCGGTCAGGATGTAGGAATCTTAACGATACTACCGCAGTTATTACAGTTTGCGCAGGTTATCAAGGATTTGGGCAGCCTGGATAAGCGATCGTCTGGTCAGCGCTGGTAATTGAGACACGACATCGTCATAATCACACCTGTTCCTGGCTACTCTAAGGCGACTTAGGTCGATTCCGATTTGGGCACGCACTGAATCGCTGTTGTTTTGATAGTGATTAGCGACCAATGTGTGCGCATCCACTCGCGTTGGGATTTGTATGTGCTCAACGTCTCTCAGATAGTTTCTGGCTGAGATGTACCCAGCATAGTATGCTCTGCTAACTCCAGTACGCTGCTGTGCTTCTATCCCTGCTATGGGGCCGGAAACTATAAGCCCACATAGACCCTCCGCAACGGATAAGTACTCAGACCAGTTGAAGCTCATTCGTTGCTCAAGTCTATACAAAGAAGGCCGTGAGCTCGATGTACATGATTAACCCACCACTCCTGATCGAAACGATGAAGCGCCTCCAGCGCCTGGTCATCTTGTAGCCTGGTAGACACCCCAAGAAAAAGCTGCTCGCCATCTTCATAATCTGGGTCTGTAAGAAACTCAAGGCGTAGATGAGCATCAGGTATGAAGTTAATTAGCTGGGCGATAGCTTCATCGACCAGAACTGCCAGTCCGGGCTCCTTGTCAAGAAGGCGGTCTACTTCTGCTTTGTCACTTATTACTAGCCGATCATCCAATACCACGATTTACCCTGTTTTTACCGCAAGTTATTGTTGAGTCATTGCTTTCCTCTGGCGAACTAGTTTGAGCCGCGTGAGTGTAATCATTTGAAATAATAATACACTACCGCTACAAAAAAATAACATCTGTGCGGCACTCCTGCAACAAGTTTCATATTAAGGCTCGTCCGAATGGCTGCCAAGACTTTAGGCGATATGCTGCACTCTAATAAGGAGACTATTGGATCCAGTTAATAAAGTGTTCTGGAGATGAATTTGAAGTATCTTTCTGTTCTCCAGAAAAAAATGACCGACAAGTGGCTTGGCTACAGACTTCTAGATGCAGTAGAATGTCAGGGTAATCTCAGATCAGTCCCGTACGTAAGTGATGAAAGGAGGAAACTATGGGTCGCATCCAGGAATTTTCTAATTGGAGTGAGGTCTCGGAGGAATATAGGTCTCAGTTTAGCCCCGCCAATCCGGCACAGACGAATGGTCCTATCGTAGGGCCGGCAAGGGTGCTGCTCCATATTCCTGATATAGCCTTGAAGGCACGGCAATTGGGGGGCGCAACGGGAGCAGGGTTGCGTGCGGACTACCGCGAGACGGTAATCTCTACCGTGGCCCGTGAATGGAGTGTGAATATGCATTCACACTCCATTCACGGGCGGCGATCCGGGAAGGAGTATCGGATGAGGCGATCGCTGCCATTAAGGAGGGTCGAGACCACGATTCGTTTGCTGAAGATATGAAGGTCGCGGTCCAGCTTGCGCGGGAACTCGTGCGCACACGCCATGTGAGCGATGCGACCTTTCAGAGAGCGCTGGAGTGTCTGGGCACCAAAGGGATGGTGCAGCTATCCGCGCACATCGGTTATTGGACTCTTGTGTGCACACTCCTCAATACCTATGAGATGGTACTGGACCCCAGCTAGACATCCATAATTGTCGACGCAATAAAAGGACTCAAGGCACTTATTTTAGACTCAGCAAGAAGTGGGCGATGTTAAAGTAGATTATGAGGCCGGTGCCGTCTACCAGCGTGGTGATGAAGGGTCCGGAGATCACCGCAGGGTCCAGGCGGAGCTTTCGCAGCGCCAGCGGGAGCACCGCTGCCACTAGAGCGGCCCAGACCACCACGCATAGGGCCGTTATGCCAACAACTTGTGCAATTCCTATTCCTACGCCAAGAGTCCAGGCGCGAATTATGGTAGCTAAGCACATCACTGCACCCAGCATTAGGCTCACTCCCATCTCTTTCGCCATCACCCTTAATACGTCACCGGGATCGACCTCCCCTAATGACATGGAACGCACCAGGGTGGTGGCGGTCTGGGAGCCAGTGTTGCCCCCAGTCCCAATTAAGAGGGGGATGAAGAAGATCAAGGCTACTTCCTCGGCCAGGGTATCCTGATAAAGCCGTAAGACCGATCCTGTGTAGGCCTGCGCAACGAAGAGGACCAGGAGCCAGGGGATCCGCTTGCGGAATAGGTGGAAGATCGATGTACGGAGGTAAGGCTCCTCCAGCGGCTGGGAACCACCCAATCGCTCAATGTCCTCGTGGGCTTCCTCCAGCAGCACTTTAGCAGCGTCATCGGCGGTAATGATGCCCAGGAGCCGGTCCTCATCATCTACCACGGGAAGCGCACGGAGATTGTGCTGGTCCAGAAGAAGTGCCGCCTCCTCCTGATCGGCCTCAACATGGACTTTAATTGGACTTCGGACCACCAGCTCTCCCACAGGGGTGTTGGGAGGACTGAGCACCAGCTCTCTGAGGGACAGCACCCCCTCAAGGTATCTGGCGCTGGGTTCTACTACGTAGAAATACGGGATGCGGCGGGCCTGTTCCCCGCTTTCTCGAAGCATGATCAATGCCTGGCCCGCAAGCACGGAAGGGCTCAACGCCACAAAATCGGTGGTCATGAGGCCGCCCGCGCTGTCGGGCGGGTAGGAGAGCAGCTCGCGCAGGTTCTGGGCCTCGAAGGGATGCATGGCGGTGAGAATTCCCTGGGCCTCTTTCTGCTCAAGCTCTCCCACCACGTCCACCGCGTCGTCCATCTCCATCTCTTCCAAAATCTGGGCCGCTTGCGCACGGCTTAGCTTCCTGATGAGGTGAGCCGCATCCGAGGGGTCAAGTTTGGTGAAGAGGTCGGCCAGGGCTTCGTCGCCAAGCTGGGCAAAGAGATTGGCCAGTGAGGCCGGGTCTCGGTCCAGGAGTGAGGTTGCCAGGTCTTCGCGCGGAAGGGTGTAAAGTTCCTCGATATCTGGGACGCGAGCATTGATAGGTGTGTGCTCCATCGCTTACATCCTCCGACAAAAAGTTACGCCTCCCTTAGCGGGAGGCGTCGAAGCGCGGGAAGCTCAGGGTGGCAAAGAGATCGGGTCTAAGCCACAGCAGCGTGACGGCCAGCCCTCTCACCGAGGAAGGAAGGTTGTTTGGGTTTACTACTGGGTAAGTCTATATCCATAGTGTTTGAAGTATAGCACAAACCTTTCAGTGTGTCTTTTTCTCCTATTACGTGCTTCCTCTTACAATGGGCCTAATGCCACGCCATCTCGCCCGCGCGTATGGGGACCGTAAGCCAGTTCTCAATCGGAGGAATGGGGCAGCTCCAGCTCTCGTTATAGGCGCAGTAGGGATTATACGCAATATTGAAGTCGACGAGGACGGTACCGTCGTTGCTTAAGATGGTCTCTAGATAGCGACCTCCACCGTAGCTCTCCTTCCCTGAGGTAGCATCCCTGAAGGGCAGAAATAGCTCGTGTTGACCTTCGCTGCTATAAAGATAAAGGCTGGCCTCCTGTCCATCCACCCGGAAGGTTATACTTCCCTCGCGGCGGTAATGCCGCTTGTCTCCGGTGGAGGTCTCCATATCGAAGCCGTCGTGGGCTACATCGGTATTCAATTGTAGGAGGAGTCGCAGGCCAGGGTCCTCCGGGAAATATTTGAGGCCGTCGAAACCACGCTTCTGTTCCGCGGTCAAGGGCGAATAAGGATGTTGTTCGAAAAACCGATCGTTTGCTCTTCTAGAATCATCTAGCTCGGTCATGGTTTGCTGTCTCCAGTCCACTATATAGAATGCTGCCAGATCACCAAATGGGCCGGGTCTAGCCGTTCTAGCTCCGATATCCGGTCGAAGTCGGTGTCAGCAGAGATAATGCGGTGCAACCCTAGTCGCTGCATCATCGCCGCATGCAGGAGATCGCGGGCGGCGAGCTCAGGAAAGGAATCGGCGAGATCAGCGGCTCGCTCAACATCAACGGCTTGAACTGCTTCCACTCGTCCACGCATTAGTTCGGTGAATCTTCGAAACACCTCCCGACCTTGAGGCCAAAGGCGGAGAGCCAGGTAGCGGTGGATAAGTTCCTGCAAGACTTCGGCATTGGTAGTGAAGGCCTGTGGCTGCTCCGCCACAAGAAGCAGTATCTGAACACAAGGGTCCTTTAACTGGTGAGGTCGCCCAGCCGCGTAGATAGGCACATTCGTGTCAATAAAGGCGGCCGGAGTCATAAGCGCCTTCCAACTGGCGGCTAAGGGTTTGTGGATCAGGAACGTCCTCTATCTCCAATTGGGCTAGCTCGCGGGCCGCGTGCCTTCGGCGAGCCTGAAGTATATCTTCATAGGCCCTGTCGATCAGGCGGCGTACTATCTCTGATACGGTAGCGCTGTGTTCAGCAGCCAGTTCTCGCAGCTTCCTATGACGCTCATTATCCAGCCGTATATCGAGACGCTTGGTAGCCATGACCAACTCCTTTACATACATAATTGTACAGCAACCTACTGCCGTGCGCAAGTTGCTGTGCGGATATCGCATGAATCATTGAGCCCCGGAGGAGGCTTCGCGTCAGCGGTGTTGTTACTAAGATGCTGCCGGTGATTGGTCTGCGGCGCTGAGCGCTGAAAGCAGCCAGCGATTTATGGGCTGGAGAGCGCTGAAGTGGCCTATGCAGTAGTCAATGAAATCAGTGGAGCGCGCTTCGGAAGGGATTTCGCCTTCCAGCCCAGCCCATAGCCCTTCATGCAGCAGAAGGTCCGCTCGTTCATGCCTGGGATCGAAACCGCGCGGTACAGCCTTGCGGGTAGCGCCGCCGATCTCATAAGGGCCGGCGCGCCGCACATTTTCCAGCACTGCCACTAGCCCTTCGCCCTTGTCGCGGTCCAGGACCGCCTGCCGGTATGCCTCAAGCTGCCCCTTTTGGAAGCCGTGCGTCCCTGACCCAAGCATGAGCTGGTCGTGGTGCATACGGAAGAAAAAGCCGGGTGATTTCCCACCACGGCGCTCTCCTTCCCAGAACCGGATATCGAGATGGTTCTTATACGGCGTCTTGTCCCTGGAAAAACGTACGTCTCTGTGGATGCGGAACAGGGAGCCGTTTACCCTTGGCTCAAATTTGACTGAGCTGGATATCTCCTGCAGGCGCGGCCCAAGCTCCATGATGAAGTCCAGAGCCGGCTCGAGATAGTACTGCTCGTACTCCCGGCGATGCGTCTCGAACCATTCCCTGCTGTTGTTCTCCGAGATGTCTCGAAGGAAACCGAAGGTTCCTTCGGGGAAACCGCTGAACTCCTTTCCGCTGCTCACAGTATTCTCCTACTGTTTCGTTTCTTAGTCCTGCCCGCTGTTTTTGGAGGCAGCGAACCGGCGAAGCCCAGACCTCGATTGATCCATGATCTCAGAGCAGAGTCTGTTTTGCATCCATCCGCATCTACGTAGACTATGCCCTTCATGGGCCGCCCCGTGAAGTCCATTGGACGTGTATGAGCTAATTCCAGGGCTTCCTGGTAATGCTGCGGTCCGACACGGACCATCAGATCTCCACCAACTATGCCGCAGAGCATATTGCCCGAAACCATAAAGGCCAGTCCTCCGAACATCTTCTTCTCCGTTACACCGCTTTCCTCTTCCAGGAATTCCCGCAGCCGCTGCGCAAGCTCTTCATCATAAGCCATAATCAAGCTCCTTAGGTCTACTTTTCTACTTCTGCAATCTTCTATCGACTGTAGTACCGATTATTACCGGCCTCATATATATGACGAACGGCAGGCCCGTAAATCGACAGCTGCAGCAGCTATAATTGTAGACTAACTGCAACGAACTCTGTACGTAATACCGAAGGCTTGAGGGGGAACAGACAATGACACAGAGCCGGGACGCGGCGATGCAGTGGCAGGTGACGTGCCAGTGTGGCTGGAGAACGCACGGGACGAGAGAGCAGGTTATCCCTGCGGTGAAGGGGCATGGGAAACAAGCTCATGGATTGGAAGTCTCCGATGAAGATGTAATGGCGCTCGCAGTTCCGGCCGCTGGTGGGTAATGCCCGACATCACGAATAGCGTGCGACGCCGCTAATGAGATGAACGTGGAAGACGAACGACCTTCATATCACATCGATGCGCTGCCGGCTCCTCTTTCGGAGGTGCCGTGGTCGGAGCAGTTCGTCATGCAGGCCATCGAGGTCCTTCCGGTCACCTTGCGCGATGGACAGCTTTCGAGCCTGCGGCCCGACTGTGCGGACTCTTTCATCATCGGCTGGCCGGCAGGAGCGCGTCCGGAGGAGGTGGCTGCGCGGGCCATAGCGCAACTTGGAATGGAGCCGGTTGTACTCCACTCGACATCGTGGCGTCACGCGGGTGGCGAGGTGGTGCTTACCTATCTGGCCGTCGTATCGCCGATTGACGGTCTTCCCGCGTCATGGGAGGCCTCGCACGTCACTCACACAGAGCTCGCGCGTGGTGATGCGACTGCTCCTCCACCCGTAATCGGCGTCGGACAGGTGCTGGAGCATGCGCTGCGCCACCTGGCATGGCTCATGCACGACGATGAGGCAATCGCGAGTGCGCTTCCGGACTGGGCCGAAGTTCTTGCCGGCTACGTTCCTGAGCCATTCCGGGCGTTTGGCGGGCCGCCCACGTAGGGCCAATCCGCGTCTAGTTTAAGATTTCGCGGAATCCCGCCACTTTCGCCCCGATTACACAAAAACCTGGGAAAACGAGAGACGGCGGCCTCTGGCCTTCTTACTCCTCAAGCGTCGTCAGTTGAATTATCCGCGCTTCCTGGCTCTCCGGCGTGAGCTCCAGAATAGCAACAGTTCCGATCTTGCGCACCTGCTTGACCATGGTGGGGCTTCCGGGATTTACGAAGAGCACTCCCTGGTGTGTCTCTATCATGGCGTCGTGGGTGTAACCGAAGACCACAATGTCCACCGGCTTGCCGAAGATCTCCTCCAATTCCCTGGGTATCGATTCTCCGGGTGGGAGTCTCTTCGCGATAACTCCTGGCATAACGTCGTCAGCCAGGCGCTTCAGAAATAGCTGGTGGACCAGCCCGATGGAATGGCCGACTGCCTCCACTATTATGGGGTTATTAACTCTCGGGGCAGCCTCTCTGGTGCTCGACGCCCACGAAGTCGTTGCCTCAACCGGCGCGATGCGCTCCAGCCATTTTATGCAATCGTCTGTGTAGATATCTCCTGCGTGGAGGATGAGGTC
Source organism: Dehalococcoidia bacterium (assembly GCA_009693005.1). Taxonomy (GTDB): domain Bacteria; phylum Chloroflexota; class Dehalococcoidia; order SHYD01; family SHYC01; genus SHYC01. The sequence goes on from SHYC01000018.1 coordinate 17,340, forward strand.
GACTCCTTCGAAGATTCGGGCAACCTCGGGGGGCGGCTCCTTGCCCATAGACGGGATGTGTGTGTCTGAAATCAGGCCGATTTTCATGCAGCTTCCTTATGGGAGAATAATTTCGCGTTTGTAATAGCTCAAATTGCCTGTGGGACTCCCACCCACGGCGTGTGAGGCCCACATATCGGTTGAGCTGCTTCTTAGGCTGTACCTCTAGCCGGGAGTAGCGCTCCAGACCGTGAAGTTGCCGCTCGTCGGCATGGGGCCGCCGGAGATGCCGATCTCAGCCTTTTTCTTGATCTGCCGTGCGCCCGCGCGTCCCTGTATCTGCTGGATGGAATCGCTGTGCATCCAGAATCGGGTGCGACCGCTGCCGGCGTTGCCGCCACTGGGCGAGACGGGATTCGGCCCCTCGATGGTGAGGTCGCCGTGCTCGTAGAACTCCAGCGCCTCTCCTCGCTTCACACCGGCGAACCGGAGGCCCTCCAGGAAGTACTGGTGGAAGAGGGTGTAGCCGTCGTACATGTTTTCGAAGGTGACGTCGCTGGGTCCGATCCCTGCGCCTTCGTAGAGCTTCCTGCCCGTGAAGTCGGTCGACTCCTGGCACTCCTCCAGGGTCTGAACGATGCCGCGATTCTTGGGCTGGGTCTGCGTATGGTTGAGGATGTAGACGGGCTTCTGCTTCATGTCCCTGGCCCGCTCGGCGGTGGTGAAGAGATAGGCCGCGCCGACGGTAATCGGTATGTCGCAATCGTAGAGGTTTGCGGGCTTCACTATCCACCGCGAGTTCAGGTAGTCCTCCTTGGTCAGGACGTCGGGCCGGTTCTGGGCCCAATAGCCCTCGGGGAACAGCAGTCCATTCCTCTTGGAATTGACCACGAAGTTGGCCATCAGGTCGTGGCTGCCGCCGTACTTCTGGGTGTACTGGTTGAACATGTAGGCCCACAGGTAAGGTCCCGTAGGGCCCCAGGGGTTGCTCCACTGGGCGTTTCCGGAAATGGTGTCCTCGGCGTTAGCCCCACCCTGGCCGTAGCGGCCTTCCAGGTTATCCCATGCCTTCAGCACAAGGCAGACCTTGGCGAGGCCATCGCCCACGGCCTGTGCGCCCACGCATATAGCGTTGGACATGCATCCGGGACCGTACTGAGTATACTTGATGTTCGTCAACTCCGGCATGTTGTTGAGTATCCACTCGGTGCTCAGCATGCTGATGCCGTCAACGGCTCCTGCGCCGGGTTTGAACGCTTTGGCGAACTCCTCCGGAATGGGTCGGCCCTCCGGCCAGGAAGCCCCGGTAGTGGTCGATGGGTCCATGACCAGTCCATCGACCTGGTCCGGCGTGACCCCTGCGTCCTCCATAGCTTTACGGAGCGCGATTATGGCGTAAGCGCCTACGCTGGTCTCGGGCCTGTAGTCCCAGCGCCGGTCGGCAGGTGAGTGCCCCACGCCGACGGCCGCCACCTTTCCCTTGTGTTCCCATACACCGAGCCCTTCATCTTTTCGATACATCGAGGCTGGCGCATTTTGTGTACTAGAAGCCATTGTTCACTCCTTTCCGAGTATGCTATCTCATCTGAACAGGATGGGTACGCTACTTGACCACGCGCCACTCGTAGACCTTTTGGCCGCTCGCCGGGGTTGCTTCAAACTCCACCCGCACACTGGCCCCGACGGGGACCTCATCCACCGGAGTCCCCGGAAGGTGGGAGTACATCTTGATACCCGGGTCCTCGTCCAGTTCCACAATCGCCAGGTTGAAGGGCTGATCGGCCTGGAGCACCCTGATGCGGCAATCATGCATCACCGCGTAGCCGTATATCTTGCCGCGCCCGCTCACCTCGCGCCACATAAGGTGATCTTTGGATTTACACTGGGAACACGCCGCCTCCGGCGGGAACTGCATCCTGTTGCAGATGCCGCAGGTCTGCATTATCAGCCGGCCCTCGTTACAGGCGTCCCAGAAAGGCTTGCTCAGCGCATCTGGTACGGGGCTTTGCTTTGGCATTATTGAACCTCCTCCATTGATATTTCCTACTCTAGAGTCTTGGCACTAACAGTATCTCATGGTACATCTTCCTCATGACTCAAGCACAAGTATCACGATCGGCGGGCTAATGTCAAGATAATTACGTCTTTCACAATAATGGACTCTGGGGCGCTGGGTTCATCAAGCGCGGTGTTCTCCTGTCCATCTGGTTTGATGTTGGTTTCTTAACATATCGAAAACATTCAATTAGTGAGTACTGAAAACTTTCACTGACCAGCAACAATCATTTCCCTATTATCGTTGCGAAAAAGGCTTTAGTGCCAAACCTACCACTTGCGCCGCCTACGCGGTCATTTTGCCCGCAGGAACACCGCCCGGTCGCGCCACTCCTCATCGGCATGTTCTCTAACCAGAGTCTGGAGAGCCTTTAGTATCCCGCCAACATCAATAGGACGTAGGGTCTTTTCATCTATCAGGACCACACCACCGTGATGCGGCCGCGTCTCTGGCCACTCTTTTAGCAATAGAGGAACGGTCTTGAGATCATAGGTGACCAAGACACGCCCTTCCACAGCAGCATCGACGAGGACCTGATCGTCCGCGGCAGTCCTATAGCTTCCATCGTGCCAGTCGCGCAACGCAATTGCATCAATTCCGCCAGTCAGGAGTTGCGCAGCCACGGACGGTGAAATATTGGCGTCAAGGAGCAGGCGCATCTACTTCGATGACTTGTAGATTGGGGATAAGCTGCACCAAGTGGGCGGCTGCCCAGGCGTTATCGGCAATAGCAGCATCTATCTCATTAGGGTATCCGGCTGCATACTGGAGGGCTGCTGCTACCTGAGAAAGCGGCAGCTCAAGATGAGCTGCGGTGTTGCCCACGTCTCCGGCATAGTCTCGCGCGAGGGACACTATCTGCCACACGGCTAGCCGAGTTCCCTGAAGATACGCTTGCCGGCCGGCGGCCGAATCTCGGAACTCGATAAAGGCGTACTCGCGCTGGCGCAGCGCCTCTTCCAATAGTAAAGCCGCTGCTTCGGAGGGAGAACGGCCCAGCCGCCGTCCAGCCCGTTGAAGACGCTCAATCTGGTCATCAGATAGACGAAGACTTACTACCTTGCTCACTACTATCACGCCCAAATGTTAGTTACAATGCTTACAGTGTAAGCGTTTTATTCTCGACTTGCAAGCACCGTTCACCCTTCCATAAGCTTTGCGTGCTTCGCAAAAACATTTCAAAACCGCCGTGTCAACTCATATAGGAATGTTACCGAGGGGGAAGTAGTTCACTCATATAGGAATGTTACCGAGCGGCGCTGGCTACCTCCTTTCGTTTAGTCTCAGGGTCTAGCAACGGGGACTGCCACAGCCTTTCCACAGCCCGGTAGATC